>WSNH01000170.1 GCA_013316135.1 Clostridia bacterium | reverse complement strand
CTACTGTACGAAGAGCATTTTTTAAGCCTAGCAATAACAAAATAAGTTATCGCAAATACGTGACCTATCTGATTTGGAGAGTAAAGACGACGGAAAGCATTATACGTGCGAGGTGCTGCCTAAGTTGAAAAAAATATACGGCAATATTGCTTTTGTCATAGGCGGAGACAGTCTTGAGGATTTTGCCACTTGGAAGAATCCGCAAGAGATAACAAAGATGTGTAGACTTTATGTATTTACCAGAGGTCAAAGTAAAAATTTTGACAAGGCTCTTAAATATTGGCGAAGTCAAGGAGCAGACATAACGGTGTGCGATTATCATCCCGAGGACGTAAGTTCTACGCTTATTAGATACAATGCTATATTGGGCGAATATGACTGTCTTTGCCCGCAAGTGGCGGATTATATCAAACGCAACAAGTTGTACGTTAAGTATAGCGATATAATATCGAGTCTTAAAAACAATATACCGCAAAATACTTTCGAACATTGTTCAAGAACTGCAAAATACGCATTGTGGCTCAACTATACTTTGGATTTGGGGCTAGATTATGACAAGGCTTTGCTTGCGGGGCTTTTTCACGATTGCGCAAAAGCGTTGTGTCATATTCCTCATTCCGAGACAGGTGTGCCTTCAGATAGTCTGGGTACGCCCGTAGAGCATCAGTTTTTGGGCGCGATTGTTGCCAAAGAACAATATGGAATTGACGATCAAGAGGTATTAGAAGCCATAAAATACCACACAACTGGCAAAAAATCAATGAATGATTTGCAAAAATTGATTTTTTGCGCCGATATGTTAGAACTTGGCAGAGAATATCCCGAAGTTGAATATTTGAGAAGTTGTATAATCAAATCTTTGGATTACGGTTATAAAGAATGCGCGTTAGCGCAATACGAATTTTTAAAACAAAAAGGCGGAGAAATATATCCGCTTACGCTTGAGGCGATAGAAGAATTTATTAGTTGAACAGTGTTCAATACAATATATAATAAATCAAAATGCTATGATTATGGCGTGAGATAATAAGGAGTAAAATGGAAAAAGTAGAGTTTATATGTAAATTGTTGGATGATAAAAAGGCAAAAGACATAGTCACTGTCAACTTGGAAAATTTGACGGTCATTGCCGATTGCTTTATCATCTGTTCGGCAAGGTCTAATACGCAGGTCAAGGCGCTTGCTGATATCGTAGAAGAAGGAATGTCAAAAGCAGGAGTAGAGCCGTTGAGGGTTGAGGGAAAGCAAGAAGGGCGTTGGGCTGTCCTTGACTATGGCGATGTGATTGTTCACATATTCTATGAGGAGACGAGGCGTCTTTATTCGTTGGAGACGCTTTGGTCCAATGGCGCCAATGTCGCGCATTACGGCGAAGAAGAGATTGTAGACGGCTTTAAAAAGATTGACGCAAGCAAGCCTGTGTAAAAATATCGGAATATAATTCGTATGTCTTGTCCAAAATACTAATATACGATAAGGAGGAGAGATATGTTTTATCAAGATGTACCGTATGTAAATTACGTTCAGCAGGACGCGGCGTTGGCAAAGCAAGGCATAGAACTGATTTTATCGCAAAATCAGCAGATAGACAGTTGCAGCGTATTGATTTGGGGTAATAAACTTTTAGTTGGAGTATTGCCTCATCCGCTCTATAGCAGAACACAACGCGAGGCGTTGAAGACGAGTATAATTTCCGATATAAATGACGTTTACGGATTTGAGGAAATTTTAGTGTCATTTGATATGGATATACTTTACGAGATAAATAAGTTGAATAAATGCGATTCAGTCAAAGACGAAGATATGTCAAAATTATTCTATTCCGTCAAAGTAAGAAGAAATTAAGTCAAAATTAAAATGCGGTCGATTGTCAAGTAAAATTCTTTGAAAAACCTTGTATAATCGACCGTATTTTTGGTTTATTGTCAAGTTTGCTTACTATCTCTATTTATTTTTAATAGCGAACTCAATGGTTTGGCTATTATTACGGCAATTATGCTTATGACTACGCATTTCAAAAATGTATACGGCGTATTAAATATAGCAAGTACTTCCCAAAGTCCGTTGGCTGAAGGACGGATTTGCTTATACATTCCGATTATTGCCGTCATTGGCAATATAAATTTGTCATATAGAGGATATACGACGATTGCGTTGAACACTAATCCCGACAGCAACGCGGAAGATACGCAACCGACAATAAGTCCGACAGTCATACCTTTGAAGTTGGAGAATTTCTTATATATCAGTCCTGAGGGCAAAATAAAGCACATACAGGTAAAGAAATCTGCCAAATCGCCGATGCCGCCGGTAGCGCCTGCGCCTTTAATTATAAGGTGAATCAGATCTTTTACGACGGTAATCACAATACCGCTCAAAGGTCCAAGCGCAATATTGCCTATAAATATGGGGAGCATTGAGAAATCGAATTGGATAAATGCCGGCATAAGAGGCACGGGCATTTCCAAAAAGTACAGAACGCTTGCCATTGCCGATAATATGGCAGTAAGAGCAAGCCACTTGCTTCTAGAAACTGTTTTTGTCATTTTATATCCTCAAGGCAGTAATCCAGATGGAAATTAACAATATTTTTAAAAGTCTCTCTCATATCCCCGCTCAACTTGCGATAATCGGCGGATCCGCACTTGCTTACGTCCATTTTTAGAAGTTTCTTAAACTTATACGAAATCTTTTTGCAAAACTTTTTAATAGAAAACCTAGGTTTCAACCCTGCGCTGTCAACCAAAACAATACTTTTAATCTTATTATTACGGCTCGCCAAAAGCATCGCAACGCGTCCACCGAAAGAATGTCCGACAAGAACAACTTCATTCATTGCATAATTTTCTATAATCTCCTCAATTCCGTCGGCGTAATCTTCAAGCGTCATCACGCCCGGCAAAGGCGAATCGCCAAAACCGTAAAAATCAACTAGCGTACAGCGAAATTTAACCGAAAAATACTCGCCTACGCCTCTGAAACTATCAATGCTTCCACCCCAACCGTGCAAGAAAATAATATCTTGCCCCTGTCCGAGCATAATGTGATTGAGCATAATTACCACCTCGAATAAGCATTAAAAT
>WSNH01000169.1 GCA_013316135.1 Clostridia bacterium | reverse complement strand
ATAGCATACGCAGCAATTTTAATTAAAGAAAAACCCAACACACACTCCGCCTCTACGCCATTTAGTTTAGATTTGCGACTTACGTTTTGCAGTTCAAACTCCTGCAATCTCAACTTTTCGCTGCTAACGGCCAACAAAGTATTTGAAATTAGCATTATATAGCCGTCAAGCAATGCTGCGTCTTTGATATCTTCAAATGAAGCGCTATAATTTATACTCAAACGCCTTACCTTGATGTTTGGCATTCTACTCCACAAATTTGATAGATAAGCGCCTAATTTAAGTTTGCTCTTGTTACCGCATTTTTTTTGTTTTTTAATATCTGTCTCACGATTTCCATCTAGATATTTAATAGGTTTTTTATTCAATTGGTAGCAAAATACACCGTTACACACAAATATCTTAAAGCATACCACTTCTATCCAATCGAGTATATAGCACTTAAAACACACGCTCATATTGTTTAAATCTAATCTTAAAACAAACTTTATGCCATACGCTATCACAAATAAAATGCAATAAAGCATTAAAATAAATGCAAAAACCACATATATCCACCACATAACCATATCTTACGCAATAATACAAGTTTTATTAAAAATAAAAATACAGCCCTCTTCAAGCCGTATTTTCATATAATATCAAATAAATAATTTTATATCAAGTAACAATATCACCGTCATCGTCGGCTGTCGAGTCTTGAGCGCCTCCGTCTACATCGCTCGCAACTTCACGTTCAACATAATCTTCGCCGTTGCCTTGAACAGTTTGCAAATCTTCGCCCTGCAAGAATTCAGGAATTTCATTCATATCAATCATTTCATTGAGTTCTTCGTCGTTTTCGTCTTCAAACTTATCGCCAATAACACGCTCTCTATACAATCCGTCAGTTTGTATGTTGTAGTTGCTAAATTCCACCAGACGTCGCATAATATCATCATAATCAGGCAATTCGTCTAGACTTCTCAATTGGAATTTCTTTAGAAATTCGTCAGTTGTGCCGTACAAAATAGGCTTTCCCGGCGCATCTTTATACCCGCAAGTCTTTATCATATCAACCTTGAGCAACACTCCCAGCGCATAATCCGCGCTTGCTGAGCCTCTTGAATCTTCGATTTCCGATCTTGTGATAGGCTGACGGTACGCAATAATTGACAGCACTTCAAGCACGACCTTTGACAGTTCCTTTTCTCTGATAGGGCGCAACATATCGCTTACAGTCTCTCCGTACTTACTATTGGATGCAAATTGCAGTTTATCGTTAAATATTTCCAATACGATACCGCTATCACCGCTGTATTTCTCTGCAATTTTTTCAATTACGGCGTTCAGTTCCTTTCGACTGACTTCATCGGGGAGACCGTTGAGTATTTCGCTTCTCTTTAATGGCACTCCGGCTGAAAACAATATCGCCTCGACTGTCTCAAATAAGTTTTCCATATCAATAAGTTTCCTCCGTTTGTTTCAATTGTTGCATATCCAAATTTTCTTGATCAACACTATCATTGAGCATAATCAGTATATCATCTGCAAAATTCTTTTGAATAACTGTTACAATCTGCTTCTTCATCAATTCCAAAAGCGCTTGGAAAGTCGTGATTACCTCGCTCTTGGTTATGTCCTTTTCAAATAGTTTGTTGAATACGACGGATTTTTTTTCTATCACCACTTTTGATATGTATTCAATTTTATCCGCTACTGTAAATCTATCTTTTTGAATCTTTTTAGCGGCTTGGCGCTGCTCTTTTTCCGTCATTCTCAACAGCAATTTTCCGTAAGCCTCAATCAATTTATCAAAAGAAAAGTCATTGACAACTATTATAGCGTCAGCATTTGTAAACTTAGGTCTGCGATAGAACTTATTCAAAGTTTCTCTCTCTTTAAGTTTAGCCGCCTGAGTCTTGAACATCTCAAACATCAAAAGTTTACGTCTCAACTCTTCCTCAGGGTCTATTCCGTCATCCTCATATTCGTCATCAAAATATTCTTCAATTACAGGTAGGCAAGCTCTTGACTTGATTTCCAAAAGAGTTGCGGCAATTACTATATATTCACTGGCTTCTTCCATATCAAGTTTTTCCACTTGCTCCATATGTCTTATATATGAATCTGTTATCTGCGCCAACGGAAAGGTTTTGATATCATACCTACCGTCTCTGATAATAAGTTCGTACAAAAGTTCTATAGGTCCGCTGAAATCTTGGATATTGAGTATTAAGTTATTTGCCGGATGGCTTTTTTCATAAAAGTTTGCCATATCTCACCCCAATAACGTCCCCTGAGGCAGCCCGAATATAGCCGTAAATACCCAATCCAAGCATTTGCGCACTAGACGAATTATATTAGACAAGACGTCTATTTGCGGAATAAATCTTCCCAATACAAAACAAATAAGCAAGAATGCTATCATTACTTGAGCGCCGTGCTTATACATAAAATTGACATATTTATTGTCGGGCTTCGTCAAAGTCTCAACAACTCTAAATCCATCCAACGGATAGATAGGCAATAGATTGAATACCATCAGCGCCACGTTGAAGGCAATAGAAAGTTGGAATAAATAATAGAAAAACATTATCACATAAGACCAACCGCTTTCTATATTGACAGTACCGCCTGTGATTTTCATAAGTACAGCCAAACAAAGCGAACTTATTATTGCCATAATCAAGTTGTACGTTACGCCCGCCAAAGCGGTAAGCACCATACCTTTTTTATATTTCTTGAAGTTTCTAGGATCAATTGGCACGGGTTTTGCCCAACCGAAACCGACAAGCAACATCATACCCAGTCCAATCAAATCAAAGTGTTTGACCGGATTTGGAGAAAGTCTCCCCATAAATTTAGCCGTCTTGTCTCCATTCCAAAGCGCAACATAGCCGTGCGACAGTTCGTGACCGATAATTGCGAAAATCATAGCAATTAAATACGCAAAAACGCACAAAACTGCCATACCAAAGCCTAGCGCTTTGACAATACTGTCACCTATAATCATTTGAATAAAAGATACCATCGTTTCTCCGACCAACGGTAACTATAACACATTTTACCGTTGAACATAATTCTACATATATATTATAGAGTAAATTCCCTATCAAGTCAA
>WSNH01000168.1 GCA_013316135.1 Clostridia bacterium | reverse complement strand
AATCTATCTTGATTATCTGCGTGGTTGTTTTATTCTGCAGTGCTTTTGTTACTTCTGTGGTAAGTATTTATTTAATGGACAATACTGCATTAGCTGTCACAAATTATGGAAACACAACAGAAATAGGTGAAATCACTTTAGACAATTATGATACAAGAAGTGATGGAAAAGTATTTGACGGTGGGCAAATGCAAGCGCTTTATAATGCGATTTTGGGAAAAGAAAATTCAACGCTTGACGATGTAAAAGACGCATTGGCAAACGGAAATCTCAACAGCGCTGATTTCCGCACTAACAATCCTAAAAAGAATGATGTAGTTGTTACAATCAACGGATACAAATGGGCAGTCACTTTTCTTTCATATAATAATGATACAGATAAGCAGCCTATTCTTACATTATGGCTTGCTGATTCAAGTCAATTGCCAGCCGAGTATAGGTCATCAGTATGGAATAGTTATACAACAAATTCAAAAGGCAGTTATCCCGCAAGTATGTATGCAACTTGTCAATTAAGAGCAATTGCTCTAAATAACGGTGGGAAATATGCAATTAGTTCTACTGAATTGACTACTGATGCTGTTGAGAAAGACTCAAAGAATCCTTTTGCGATCTTCACTATGCCCAATAGTACAGAAAGTGGCAAAGAAGTAAAAGGAAGTCTTATTGATTTTATTGAAACTCCTGAAAGTGTGCATTGGCAGGAGATTGAGCAATATCTTGAATTTAATAGTAGCGGTTGTAACTACGAAAACGAGGCTTGGTCAAGAAATATAAATTTTGGATTTAATACATCTAGATATAGATCTGATTATACAGATGTTGACGCTTATGAAGATTGGAAGTATGATAAAATTTGGCTTCCTAGTTCGGCGGAAGTAGGATATAGCAGTGGAAACAATATGGGTTTGTGGGGGCGCTCTAACGAATTGTTTTATAATGATTCGCATTATTGGTTGAGATCTGCTTCATATATAAATTTTTATAGCGGGCATAATGAAAATGGTAGTGGAATCAATGTAGATAATTCTTTAGATATTCGACCGGCATTCCATCTAAACCTCAATAAAGTTAATGAAAAATCAACTACGCCTTTTCCTGTGCAAGGAGAAAAAGTAAAAGATTATTACAGCAACGGAAATCAAATTGATTTTAAATTGCTTGGAATAGATACGAACAAGGTAGAGATTTTATCTTCCATAGATTTCAAACCTGTCAAGGGAGAGAGTACAACTTCAGATATGACGTACAGCACGACAAACGGCGTAACTACGCTTACGGCTAGCGTAGCAGGAGAGTATACTGTCAAGTGCAGACCAAAAGGAAGTAATATATGGACGGACGGTAGCACAACTACTAAGGAGTATAAATACAAGATAGTCTATCAAGTGAGCGAGGTGTCGTTTGTTGGGCAGACAAGCAGACCTTATGACGGCACGGAGCAGGAGTTTAGGCTTGGAGCAAATTTTGATAAGACAAAGATCACGGTTACGCCGACTTCAAGCGGACTTACGTTTGACGACAGCGGAACTTACGCTGTGCTAAAAGCCAAGCCTGTAGCAACGTATAGCGCTAAGGCAACGCTATACGACAAAGACCTTATGGAGTGGAGTACAGGCGGAAATGACGACAAGACGTTGAGTATTGAGATAACAAGACGACCGCTTACAATAACATTCGTGCCCACTTCTGCGTGGTCGTGGGCAAACGGCGAGGAGAGCAGCGTAAGTATAGGAGATAACAGATGCGACGAAAATGAGAGCCTTATATTTACGTTTTCGTATGTAGGTAGCAGCGGCGGAACGCCAACTGTCTTGACAGGCGCGCCTGACGACACAGTCAAAAAGCAAACCAACGTGACGATCCCTGCGCTCAACAACGGCAATTATACATTCAAAGTGGAGTTGACGGACAACGGCGACGGCAAAAACTATGAGATAACAGGCACGGATACTAAGGCGTTTAGTGTGACTGACAAGGCGATAGTTCTCACAGAAGCGGATATATTGTGGCAATACAGCAGTATCAACTTGGACGGTGGAGCAGTCAAGCAAGTTGGCGCTTGGGATAATACTACGGTGGTGGAAGTATTCTACGTTGCATCGGATTATACGTTCAGTATTGACGAGACTGTGTTGAGCGGACTTGGCGTCAAATTGGACAAGTACGAAAATCAAACTTACAAGAATTGCGGACTCAATTATTCAACCAGCGTGACGTTGGTGCCTTTGGGGGCGGGCAGTACGCTCAACGGCGGAACAAGCGTGACTTTCACAATCAAGTGGAAGATTAGCCAAGGCAAGTATGATTTGAGCAAGGTATATTGGGACTACGTAGCAGGCACTTTGGAGTATACTGGGGATTTGCAGAGAGTAGAACTTGTCAATCCATACTCTACGCTTACGGCTAATATTCGCAACAACACGGGCACTGAAGTCAAGAGCGATTATAAGGCGACCATACTGTCTTTTAATAATTCAGACAGCAACTTTATTACGCCTGTCAAGGGAGACGACAGCACGTATATATACACTGCAGGGCAAAACTTTGCTTGGGATTTGGTATGGAGCATTGACAAGGCAAAGCTTAATTTGGTGTGGGAGAGCAAGAGCGCAACCGACAGCAATGGCAGAACTTATACCGATTATGCGATAAACTCCGCCGACAGCGATAAGATAGAGAGATACGAATACTATACTGACAACAACGGCGCGCTAGGCGATTTGATAGACAAGTCAAAGATAGCGGTAATACCCGGTCAAGAGACATATTATTGGGTCAAGGCTATACTCAAGAGCAATTTCATGGGGAATTATGAGATAGCCAGCGGCGAAACGCAACCAATGACGGTGGGCTCCAACAAGAATGAAATAATGATAGAGATGCCTGTCAAAGAATTTACCTATGACGGCAGTGCGCACGGAATTGACGGCGAATTGAGCGTGACGTCAGGCACAATGAATATAGCCAACGTCATAAAGACGTATTACAAAGACAGCGTGAGCGAAGACAACAGATTGAGCGGAGCTCCGACAGATGCAGGCGAATATATATTGGTAATGTCGTTGAGCGAGAGCGACGCTCAAACAAAATATCTTGGCGCAGAACAGATAAGTTTCAAGATAAACAAAGTCAA
>WSNH01000009.1 GCA_013316135.1 Clostridia bacterium | reverse complement strand
TAAATGCGTATTTAAGCATCATTGCGGCGGATAGAATAGTTGCGATTGGGTTGGCTATATTCTTGCCTGCTATCGTAAAATCTATTTATGACATAAGCGGCCCCCAAAGTTGCGTGTCCGCAAAAGTCAATTTCGCCATTAGGCGTAAACCATCTTAATTGATACTTTTTGCCACTTTTGACGGCAAATGCAGTCTCGGAAAAATTATTTTCTTTTGCTATATTCTGCATAAGGTCATCAGCCAGCCAATTCTCCAATACGCACACTGCCGCTTGATTGCCAGAAAAAACTCTGTCTGTAAAAACGTCGACTATATACTGTTTCATAATTTTTTAACTGTTGCACGCAATAAAAAAACGGAGTTGCAAAACTCTCGTCTTTTTTAATGCAATTCAAATACTTACATCATTTTTTCTATATATTCAACAACGTCTCCGACCGACTTAAATGCAAGAGCAGCGTCGTCGTCTACTTGAATACCGAATTCTTCTTCGATAGACATAATGATCTCCACTATGTCAAGAGAATCTGCAAGCAAGTCCTCCTTGAGCGAAGTAGTCTGCGTAATTTTGCTTTGCTCCATACCGAGTTGATCGGCTATAATTTTACTCAACTTATCAAGTACCATATTGTCCTCCGATTGCCATAGTTTTTGACTGTATATAATTATACCATTATAAATATACTCTGTCAACCACAAAAAATCCAGGTTCAATCAGTCCAGTTGCGTTATCGCAATATCCTTGCGCTTGGAGCAAATGCTTATTACGTATTCGCCAAACAACCTAGTAACTATCATATCCTCTGGAATTCGTTGAAAAATAATATTTTTTGACAGACTTTCTCGCGTCCATTTTGCATACGCCTCTATTGCAGTCCATTGCTCTATGTTTTTACATATCTTTGGAGACACTTTTCTATCTGCTCGCTCAATATCTATTCCTACATTGTCGTCCGAAAATGCCATTGCAAGCACGCCGTCCGTATGACTTACAGAAACATATCCGTTAGGCTTCCCGCAAGATATCAACTGCGGAGCGCCGTTAGGCAAGTGCTCTATTGAAAAGACATTGCCCCTAACTTGAGAATATTGACGCAGCGCCTGCTCTTTGGCTTGCTGCAAATGAGTATATTTAATAAGGTACGCGTAAATCAAACTGACTTAACCTCGGCGCTTGTAAGCACATACATAAAAAACGCGTCAATCTGATCCATAAACTCTTCGTCAATAGCAAATACTGTCATTCTCTCGCAGTACTCGTATCCTACGTTGACGTTGTATTCAAAGATATTGCTCTTGCCAAGCGAAAGTTGAGTTTTCTTGCCCTTATGTAATCTCTTGATCTCTTTCTCAACTTCAGGAGGGCGCGAAAGCGTATGACCTCTGTCGTCCAAAATAACAAACTTTGCCTGCGGATTTTTATTCTTCTCATAATGGATAGCCACCGAACTATCATACGGCACGGTCTTATCGTCCGTGCTGTGCATAACAAGCACCGGACCTTTATAATTATTGACGCCGTCTATGCCCTTATACATTGCTTTTCTTCCATACAAGAGAAAATAATGCAGATAAGTCCAAGGCTTGACCAATACAACGGCTTTGCCTGCGTATCTACTCATCTGATATTTACAGATGCCCCAAATATCGTTAAAACCCGACAATGTAGCCGCGCCTGCAAGTTTCTCGGCAGTCTTGTTGTTCAGTTCGCTAGCAAGCCCATAGCCCCCCCAACTGTGTCCGTAAGCCAACAGTTTGTATTGCTTAAGTTCTTGTATACCGTCAAGATACTTGATAGCATTGTCCAAATCCACTTGTGATTGAGTGAGTCCTTTCAAACCCTTGCCCTCACTTTCAAAAGTACCGGTGCAATCAAACCCAAATACCAAATATCCTTTTCTTGCAAAATAATCATATCTATTGAGATAACCTGCTCTTGAACACCCTATGCCGTGCGCCACAATCAACACCGCTTTGTATTCGGTGATATCTTTGTCAACGACAAAGTATGCCGCAAGATTGTTCCTGCCGCTTTTAAATTTGACAGGATATGTCTTGAGATTTGGATAATCTTCAGGCGTCAAATGATGTATTGTCTTGTTGACGCGTCTTCCAAACACAAACTTGAATATTGTTGCAGTCACTATCATAGGTATTACGACAGTTATTGCAAAAACTCCGTAAATGAGTACTATTAAAAACTCCAAAAACTTATTATTCTTTTTCATATATTTATTATAGCATAGGTTTTTATAATTGCCAATAGCAAAGCGAAATATTTGCATAATAAATAATATGCCGAAAAAAAATAAAGCGCTCCTAGCGGAACGCTTTAATATCGACGTATATTATCGATTACTATTTCTTTTCGGTGTTTTTTACAAGTTCCAACTTTGCCATTTCTGCGCCGTCGCCGCGTCTTTGACCAAGTCTGATTATGCGAGTATAACCGCCTCTTTGACCGAGTTTATTAGCTCTGTCGGCATAAAATACTGCGTGCTCTCTAAAAATCTTTTCAACAAGCGGATGCTTAACGTCTTTAGTTCTCTCTTTGAATGCAGACTTACTTTCTCCCTCGCCCTTGATTTCTTGAATATCTCTAAGACTCGCCATAAGTTTTCTTCTTGCAGCCAACTTTCTTGGACCGTCATTGACAAACTCCATAACAACTTTCTCTTTCTTGTCGTTTGTGACCGTCTTTTGCACCTTAACGGTATCTTCATAAGTATTTATAGCGAGAGTCAACATACTCTCGGCATAACTTCTTACCTCTTTTGCTCTATCAACCGTGGTCTCGATAGATCCGTACCACAATAGTTCTGAGGCTTGATTTCTAATTATGGCCATTCTTTCTTCGGCTGTTCTGCCCAACTTTCTTGCCATTGTCCTTTACCTCCTATTATTCATCCTTGTCCTTGAGTTTAAGACCAAGGTCGTCAATTTTCTTCATAACTTCTTCGAGCGACTTCTTACCGAGATTTCTCACTTTAAGCATATCGTCTTCAGTCTTTTCCGTCAAATCCTTGACAGTGTTGATACCCGCTCTTCTCAAGCAGTTGTAAGATCTTACTGACAAATCCAAATCTTCGATTGCCATTTCATAAATCTTTGCCTGCGACTCGTTGTCTTGAGAGATAAGTATCTCTTTTTCTGCCATATTGTCAACAAGTTTAACAAAAATACCAAGGTGATCGTTCATAATCTTGGCAGCCAAACTGATGACTTCATTTGGCGTTGATGTACCGTTGGTAGTAACATCAATGGTGAGTTTGTCAAAATTGATGTCTTGACCTTTTCTGGTGCTTTCTACCTGATAACTTGCAGCGATAACAGGCGTAAAGATAGCGTCCACAGGTATGTAGCCTATGCCTTGCTCCTCGTCCTTATTTTCGCTTGCGCCAACATAGCCTCTGCCTACGCCGATATAGATTTCCATCTCAATACTTGCGCCGTCCTCAAGCGTACAAATCTCAAGTTCGGGATTGAGGATTTCTATGTCGTCGCTGTGAGATATATCCGCAGCGGTAACTACGCCGGGCGTATATTTGTTGATAGTACAAAGTTGTTTGAAGTTCTTGTCTTCGGTATGAGCCTTTACTGCAAGTCCCTTGATATTGAGGATTATGTCGGTGACGTCTTCCTTAATGCCTGGGATAGCGGTAAACTCGTGTTGAACTCCGTTTATTCTTATACCGACCGGAGCGGCACCCGGCAAAGCGCCTAAGAGTATTCTTCTAAGGCTGTTGCCGAGAGTAGTACCAAATCCGCGTTCCAACGGCTCAACGGAATATTTGGTTTTTCTACCAGGCTCCATATCTTCTTTATTGATATTTGGTTTTTGAATTTCTATCATTGTTAGCCTCCTATTCAATGTTCAATGACCGAGACTGTCACAGCGTATTATTATTTAGAATACAACTCGACAATCATATGCTCTTCAATCTTTTGCTCGACATCCGCTCTCTCCGGCAAAGCTATTACGTTGCCTGTCATAGTAGCGTTATCAAAAGTCAACCACTTAGGAAGATTGAGTGTCTTAGCCTCCTTGATACCACTGAATACCTTTTTGTCGGCTTTATTTTCTTTGACGCCTATTACGTCGCCCTTCTTCACGAGGAATGAAGGAATATTTACGCACTTACCGTTGACGGTAATCAAACCGTGGTTGACGATTTGTCTTGCCATTGAACGGGAAGACGCCAAGCCAAGACGGTATACGGTGTTGTCAAGACGTCTTTCCAAAAGGATAAGCATATTTTCACCGGTGATACCTCTCATCTTTTCGGCTTTGTCATAATAACCTCTGAATTGCTTTTCGCAAAGTCCGTAAATTCTCTTGGTCTTTTGTTTTTCTCTCAACTGAGTAGCATATTCGCTATTCTTCTTACGATCAGCGCCGTGTTGTCCCGGAGGAGTGCTGTTCTTTGCAAAAGGGCACTTTTCCGAATAACACTTTTCGCCTTTCAAAAATAATTTTTCGCCTTCGCGTCTGCATTGACGACAATCTGGACCTGTATATCTAGCCATATTATTGCAAACCTCCTATTACAGTCTTCTGCGCTTTGGTGGGCGACAGCCATTGTGAGGAATTGGAGATACGTCTTTGATGAGCGTAACATTCAATCCTACGTTCTGCAAGGCTCTGATAGCAGACTCTCTGCCGCTACCCGGTCCCTTGACATATACTTCTACGTTTCTTACGCCTGCGTCGTATGCTACTTTACCGGCATCTTCGCTTACCATCTGAGCGGCAAACGGAGTAGATTTCTTACTACCGCGAAGTTGAAGTTTACCGGAACTAGACCAACTTATTGCGTTGCCTTGCGTATCGGTAATCGTCACGATGGTGTTGTTGAAAGAGGCGTGAATATGAGCGCAGCCGTTTTCGCCACGGCGTTTATTTACAGTACGTTTTTTTACTACTTTTTTAGCAACTGCCATTATTCAATCCTCCTTATTTCTTCTTACGGCTAACGGTCTTCTTCGGACCTTTTCTTGTACGAGCGTTTTGCTTCGTACTCTGACCGCGTACCGGCAATCCCTTACGGTGTCTTACACCGCGATAGCAACCGATTTCTTGCAGTCTTTTGATGTTCATCTTGATTTCGCGCTTCAAATCGCCTTCAACCATAATATTATTGCGGTCGATGTATTCACGAATCTTGTTTACTTCTTCATCAGTCAAATCCCTAACTCTTGTATCAGGATTTATACCTGTATCAGCGAGAATCTTGTTGGACGTAACTCTTCCTATACCGTAGATATAAGTAAGACCTATCTCAACTCTTTTCTCATTTGGCAAATCAACGCCACTAATACGAGCCATTAAAATACCTCCAATAATTTAATAAATGTTTTTATTATATTATTAAACGCTACGAGAAGTTAGATTGTCTGTTGTGTTTGGAATGAAACAACCTATTAGCCGCTCCCCAACGATTAATGTCTTTTAGCCTAGGTATTATAACACGATTTAATAAATCTTGCAAGCATTATAATACACTTTTTTTATTTTTTACGCAATAAAGGAATTATGGATAACTCCATAATCCTTTTTAGCCTGCTGTGAGCAAATTCCGCTCAATTTTATAATCAAGAGAAAATATTAGCCTTGCTTTTGCTTATGCTTTTTGTATTTTGAGCAGATGATCATAACTGCTCCGTTTCTCTTTATTACCTTGCATTTGTCGCACATCGGCTTTACTGATGGTCTGACCTTCATTGTTATATCCTCCGTTAATCTACCTTAATTCTTATTACGCCATACTATTCTACCCTTAGTGAGATCGTATGGACTTAATTCTACTTTGACTGCGTCTCCTTCGAGAATTTTGATGTAATTCTTTCTCAATTTTCCCGACAAATACGCTACGATAACGTGTCCGTTTGACAACTCTACTTTAAAATTGGTACCGGGCAATACTTCTATTACTTTTCCCTCTGCTTCGATTACGTCTTCTTTGGACATATATACCTCCTATTCAACAGTATCAAGTTTACCTAATCTATCCGCGATGCTCTTATCGTCGACGTACGCATTTATATTGCTTGCCTCTTCTATGAGTTTGACGTGTTTGACATTCTTTTGTTTTGGACTTTCAAGCCTTCTAGACTTACCGTCGGCAATCAATATATAACTCTCATTTAGCGTTGCTATAACTACAAAATATTTTTTTGCATCGTGTCCGCTCTTTGACTGTACTATATCTCCAACTTTAAAAGCCATCCTTACCTCACAGCGACAATATCTCTACGCCGTCTTCTTTAATCCATACGGTGTTTTCGTAGTGCGCCGAAGGCAATCCGTCTGCCGTAACTACCGTCCAACCGTCATTTAGCATATACACTTCGTGAGTGCCCATATTTATCATAGGCTCAATGGCAATCGTCATATTCTTACGCAATCGCATTCCGTGTCCTTGTCTGCCGTAATTAGGCACTTCGGGATCTTCGTGCATATCCTTGCCTATTCCGTGTCCTACCAAAGCCCTAACTACTCCGTAGCCTCGAGATTCGGCATAGGACTGTATAGCGTGTCCCAAGTCTCCCAGTCTGACGCCCTCTTTGAGTATTTCGACGCCTTCAAAGAAACTCTGCTTTGTGACCTCTACGAGTTTTGCCTTTTCCTCGCTGACTTTACCTATCATAAAGGTTCGTGCCGCGTCGCCGTTATAACCTTTATAGATACTTCCGCAATCTACGCTGACTATGTCTCCCTCTTTGATCACCACTATGTCTGAAGGAATACCGTGTACGACTTGTTCGTTTATAGAAGTACATATAGACGCTGGAAAACCGTTGTATCCCAAAAACGAAGGCGTCGCGTCGCATTTGACTATGTAATCGTGAGCAATCTTATTGAGCCAAGCCGTCGTCATTCCCTCTTTGATTTTCTCTTGGAGAAGATCAAGAGTATCTCTGACGATTTGATTAGCCTTACGCATCAACTGTATTTCATAGTCCGACTTAATGGTTATCATCGAGTATCCTCACTATGTCGTCGAAGACTTTGTTCATCTCCTGCGTTCCGTCCACGTCTTTGAGTATTCCCATATTGCTATAGTACTCTATGAGCGGCGCTGTTTGAGCATTGTAGACTTCAAGTCTTGCCTTTACGGTGTCTTCCTTGTCGTCGTCTCTCTGATATAACTTTTCGCCGCATTTTGCGCATACGTCCTTGTCATACCACGATATATGGTAACTCTCTCCGCATTTGCACATTCTGCGACCTGCAATTCTATCGACTACGAGTTTTTCGTCGACGATCAAGTTGACTGCGCAAGTTATCTTTGCAAAATCATTCAAAGCTTTTGCCTGTTCAATAGTCCTCGGAAAGCCGTCAAGCAAAAATCCCTTATGACAATCCGATTCGGTTAGTCTTTGTTTGACAAGTCCTATAACGACTTCGTCGGGCACGAGCAAGCCTTTGTCGATATAGCCTTTGGCTTCTACCCCCAAGGCTGTGCCCGCCTTGATATTCGCCCTCAATATGTCTCCTGTGGAGATATGAGGTATATTATACTTCTCACATACTTTCGTCGCTTGGGTGCCTTTACCGGCGCCCGGCGCTCCTAAAAATACCAAGTACATAAACCCTCTTTTACTTGAGGAAGCCCTTGTAATGCTTCATCATCAATTGTCCCTCAAGTTGTTTGTTAAATTCAAGCGCGACGCTTACTGCGATAAGCATACCAGTAGATGATATTGCGTTGTTTACTCCCAATCCAGCCCCTATAAGTTGGAAGAGGACCGCAGGCACTATGGCAATGAAGCCAAGGAACAGCGCGCCGAACAAAACTATTCTATTGTTGATTTTCTGAAGGTAATCGCTTGTGGGTTTACCGCTACGGATACCTTGTATTGAGCCGCCGTACTGTTGCAAGTTTCTTGCTACGTCCTGCGGGTTGAACTGTATCTGCGCATAGAAATATGCGAAGAATATAATCAGAACAAGCATTACCAAATAGTAGAATACCCAACCTACCCATTGCCATTGCGAGTTCATACTACCGGGATAGCAGAAAGTCATATAGTTGACAAACGCTTGGTTCTCCTGTCCCGTAAATTGGAATATCATCATAGGTATCGTCATAAAAGACGAAGCGAATATGATAGGCATAACGCCCGAACTGTTGACTTTGATCGGTATAAACGTCGACTGTCCGCCGTACATCTTATTGCCCTTGACTTGCTTTGCGTAGTTGACTTTGATTCTTCTCTCTCCGCCGTCCACGAATACTATAAACACAAACAAGAACAACACTACCAATAAATATCCAAACAAATTCCATAGTTTTGTAGGATCGGCTTTAATTTGCGGAATCGTATTAACGAGCGCCAAACCAAACGATGACAATATACCGCTGAAGATTATAAGCGACGTACCGTTGCCGATACCGAGTTCGGTAATTCTCTCGCCCAGCCACATAACTACAGTACTGCCCGAAACGAGCAACGCGATAATCATTATAGCCGTAAGCCAACCGTTCTTTTCGCCAAACATAGGATCGATATTGTCTTTATAAGCGACTACGATACCTATAGCCTGCACAACAGCCAAGGCTATTGCTACGTATCTGGTGATTATTGTGATTTTTTCACGCCCCTCATCACCTTGTTTTGAAAGTCTTTCAAGCGGTGGAATGATAAGTGTGAGCAACTGCATTATGATAAAACTGTTGATAAACGGCAAGATACCTAGCGCGAATAGCGTGAGATATTGCATTGAGCCGCCGCTCATCATACTCAAAAGTTGAAATATCGTGTTGCTTTCAGCCGTACCTCCGAACTGACCTGCGTAAAAGTCTGCAGATATGCCCGGAAGCGGTATCCAACAACCGATTCGGAATGCGAGAAGCAATCCGAACGTCGCGAATATTTTATTTCTGATGCTTTTATCACTAAATGCGTTTTTGATAGTTTGCCACATTATAGCACCTCTGCTTTGCCACCTGCTTTTTCAATTATTTCTGCAGCTGACTTAGTAAATTTGTTTGCTTTAACCTCAAGCTTTTTAGTCAATGTACCATTGCCAAGAACCTTCAAACCATAAGGCTCAACCTTACTAAGAACACCCTTCTCAAGGAGAAGTTCTGCCGTAACTACCGTACCGTTGTCAAACACTTCGAGAGCGCTGACATTGACGATAGAATATTCTTTTTTGAAGACGTTGTTAAATCCTCTCTTTGGAATTCTTCTTACGAGAGGCATTTGTCCGCCTTCAAATCCCGGTCTTACTCCGCCGCCGCTACGAGCCCATTGACCCTTGTGACCTTTACCGGAAGTCTTGCCGAGACCCGAGCCAATACCTCTGCCGAGTCTTTTTGACTGCGTCTTTGCTCCATCTGCAGGAGCCATATTGTTCAATTTCATATCCAATCCTCCTTACGCCTGCTCAATCATTACGAGATGCGAAACTACCTTGAGCATACCCTCGGAACAAGCGTTAGATGTGATAACATTGCTGCTTCCGATCTTCTTGAGACCCAAAGCTTTGATTGTATCTTTTTGCTTTTGCGAGCAACCTATCGTACTCTTAACGAGCGTTACTTTAATCTTTTCCATAAGTCGCCTCCTATTAGCCTATAATATCTTCGACGCTCTTGCCTCTCAAAGCGGCAATTTGCTCAGCCGTCTTCATCTTTGCAAGTCCGTCAAAGGTAGCCTTGACACAGTTGATTTTGTTGTTGCTGCCCATAGACTTTGTTCTCACGTCTTTGATGCCTGCGCATTCAAGCACGGCACGAACAGGACCGCCTGCGATAACACCGGTACCTGCGCTAGCCGGCATTATAATAACCTTGGAACTTCCGAAATTGCCGATTGCCTCGTGAGGAACCGACGTATCCAACTTGGCAATCTTAATCATATTGCGCTTTGCTTCTGCAGTTGCCTTACGGATTGCCTCCGGAACTTCGCCTGCTTTGCCCATACCGAGACCGATTGAACCTTGTCCGTCGCCGACTACTATAAGAGCCGCAAATCTCATCGTTCTACCGCCCTTGACAACCTTGGTTACACGGTTGACGCAGATGAGTTTGTTGAGCAATTCTTCTTCTTGATTGTTAAATCTCTCTTTTCTAGCCATTTTGGATCTCCTTAGAATTTAAGTCCGGCTTCTCTTGCGCCGTCTGCAACGCTCTTAACGCGTCCGGTATAGAGATATCCGCCTCTGTCGAATACAACTTCGGTGATACCTGCCTGCAAAGCCTTTTGAGCAACTGCCTTTCCTACTTCGGCTGCAGCCTCAGTCTTGGTCATATCCTTGACCTTCTTTATCATATCCTTATCAAGAGTAGAGCAAGAAACTAGCGTCGCACCTTTGACATCGTCGATTATCTGTACGTTGATATTGTTGGTACTTCTATATACGTTGAAGCGAGGTCTCTCGGCTGTGCCACTGATTTTAGATCTAACTCTTTGATGTCTTTTTTGCCTGATGGCATTCTTATCAATCTTACTAATCATATTATCTCACTCCTTATTTCTTACCCGTCTTGCCTTCCTTACGTACGATAACTTCGTCTTTATAACGAATACCGTATACGTGGTAAGGATCAGGGTTACGAACTTTTCTTATGTTGGCAGCCATTTGACCTACCAACTCTTTGTCAATACCCTTTACGACTACTTCCGTAACAGAAACGCACTCGTAAGTGATACCCGGTATCTCTTCTATCTCAACCGGATGCGAATAACCTACGTTGAGCACGAGTTTTTTACCTTGCTTGGTTGCCTTGTAACCTACGCCGTTGAGAATCAAAGATTTCTCAAAGCCCTTGGATACGCCTTCAACCATATTTGCAATAAGTTTTCTGTAAAGGCCGTGCATTGCCTTGACCGGCTTATCGTCGTTGGGTCTTGTTACGTGCACTTCTGCGCCCTCAACTTTTACGGTAATGATGCTGTTTACTTTGAGAGTCAAAGTACCTTTTGCGCCTTTTACCGTAACGATATTTTCGGGCGATACGCTTACTTCTACGCCTGCTGGGATAGCAACAGGAAGTCTACCAATTCTTGACATATTCCTACCTCCCTATTACCAAACGTAAGCGAGTACTTCGCCACCGATATGTGCTGCGCGAGCCTTCTTATCAGTCATAATTCCCTTGGAAGTGGAAATAATTGCTATTCCCAAACCGTTGAGGACGACAGGAAGTTTCTCTGAGTTTGCATATACTCTCAAGCCGGGCTTGGAAATACGCTTAATTCCGGAAATGACCTTCTCATTATTAGGTCCATACTTCAAATTTACCTTCATAACACTTTGAACTTCGCCTTCAACTACTTCATATCCGTTGATAAAACCTTCTTCGGTTAAGATGTCGGCGATTGCCTTCTTCATCTTTGAAAGAGGTACTTCGACGCTTTCGTGTCTTGCTACCAAAGCATTACGGATACGAGTGAGCATATCTGCGATTGGATCAGTTATCATCATAGTAAATACCCTCCTATTACCAACTTGCCTTCTTTACTCCGGGAATCTCGCCCTTGTAAGCGAGTTCTCTGAAGCAAATTCTGCAAATTCCGTACTTTCTTAAAACTGCGTGCGGTCTTCCACAAATCTGGCATCTTGTGTATGCTCTTGTGGAGTACTTTGGAGTCTTTTGCTGTTTGTTAATCATTGCTTTCTTTGCCATAATCTATCTCCTATTTCACAAAAGGCATACCGAGGAGCGTCAACAACTCCTTAGCCTCTTCGTCTGTGTTTGCCGTAGTTACGACGATAATGTCAAAACCTCTTACCTTCTCTACCTTGTCGTATTGAATTTCCGGAAAGATGATTTGCTCCTTAACGCCCATTGCATAGTTGCCGCGTCCGTCGAACGAATCGTTTGGCACGCCCTTAAAGTCTCTTACTCGAGGAAGAGCAACGGATATGAGTTTATCCATAAAATCGTACATCTTCTTACCTCTCAAAGTTACCTTTGCGCCAATCGTCATACCTTCTCTCACCTTGAAGTTTGCAACGCTCTTCTTAGCCTTGCACTCTGCGGGAGCCTGACCTGCGATCAACTTGAGTTCTTCAACTGCCTGTTGAAGACTCTTGCTGTTGTCCTTGACGTCGCCAAGTCCCATATTGAGAACAACTTTCTCGAGTTTTGGTACTTGGTTGACGTTCTTATAATTAAACTTTTTGATCAATGCAGGAACTACTGTTGATTTATAGTATTCAAGCATTCTGTATTCTCTATTTTCCACAGTCGTAATCCTCCATTAGTTTTCTGCCACTTCAGTGGTCTTCTTAGCCTTTGTGGCAGTCTTCTTAGTTGCCTTCTTAGCGGTCTTTGCTGCTTTTGCAGGTTTTACATCCAAAGACGCTCCGCACTTCTTGCATATACGCGTCTTGATTTTCTTTCCGTTTTCGTCAACGCTGATGTTGTGAGCAACTCTCGTAGCGCTGTTGCAACTCGGACAGAGAATCATCACGTTGGATACGTTGATTGAAGCCTCTCTTTCGATAATTCCGCCCTTCTCTTGAGCGTTGCGAGGCTTAACGAAACACTTTACCGTTCTCAAGTCAGAGCCTTGCAAAACCACTCTTTGGGACTTGGTATCTACCGCCAATACTTGACCTGTCTTACCTTTATCGACACCTGCGATAACTTTGACAGCGTCGCCTTTCTTAACATTCATACTCATATTGGTCTACCTCCGTTAGATTACCTCTGGGGCAAGAGAAATGATCTTCATATAATCTTTTTCTCTCAACTCTCTGGCAATTGGTCCAAAGATACGAGTACCCCTAGGTTGTTTTTGATTGTCGATAATAACGGCTGCGTTGTCGTCAAACCTGATGTGCGAACCGTCTGTTCTTCTGATACCTTTCTTGGTTCTTACAATAACTGCTTTGACTACGTCGCCTTTCTTAACTGCGCCGCCCGGGGTAGCCGTCTGCACGGATGCCACGATCACGTCGCCTATATTACCGCTTCTACGGAACGAACCGCCCATTACTCTAATACATTTGATCTCTTTTGCGCCTGAATTATCGGCAACGACCAATTTTGTCTCCGGTTGTATCATTCTCGGGGTCCTCCTTACTTAGCCTTCTCGACGATTTCGACAACTCTCCAACGCTTGTCTTTGGAAAGCGGTCTTGTTTCGACGACACGTACGGTATCGCCAATGCCACATTCATTTTGCTCATCGTGAGCCTTGAATGTCTTTGTTCTATTGATAATCTTGCCGTAAAGAGGATGCTTAACACGCTCTTTGATCGCAACAACTACGGTCTTGTCCATCTTGTCTTTGACAATTACGCCAACTCTGGTTTTTCTGAGATTTCTTTCTTCCATTGCTGTTATCCTCCTTATTTAGCCTTCTTAGCGGATTTCTTGACAGCCTTATTCGGCTCTTGAGAAATTCCGAGTTCTCTTTGACGGATTATCGTCTTTACTCTTGCAATATCTTTTTTGCAAATTGCAAGTTGATTAGCGTTCTCAAGTTGACCTGCTTTGTGTTTAAAGCGAAGATTGAAGAGTTCTTCTTTCAAAGAATTCAATTTGAGATTAAGTTCTTCGTTTGTCATTTCAAAAAAATTACTTGCTTTCATCTGCGCTCACCTCTTCTCTCTTTACAAATTTGCACTTAACAGGCAATTTGTGTGATGCAAGTCTCAATGCTTCGCGTGCGACTTCTTCGCTTACGCCTGACATCTCAAACATTACACGACCCGGCTTAACCACTGCTACCCAGTATTCTACGCTACCTTTACCGCTACCCATTCTGGTTTCTGCCGGCTTCTTAGTGATAGGCTTGTGTGGGAATATATTGATCCAAACCTTACCGCCTCTCTTGATATAACGCGTCATTGCTATACGCGCTGCCTCAATCTGGTTTGAGGTAATCCAACTTGGCTCAAGCGCTACAAGTCCGTACTCGCCGTATGCAACCTTGTTGCCCTTGTTAGCCTGTCCCGTCAATCTGCCACGGTGTACGCGACGTCTTTTAACTCTCTTAGGCATTAACATTACGCATTACCTCCTTCCTTGTTTTCCTTTACGTTCTTTCCGAGTACTTCACCCTTGTATACCCATACCTTAACGCCTATGATTCCGAACGTAGTATGAGCTTCTGCCGTACCGTAATCGATATCTGCTCTCAATGTTTGAAGAGGTATAGACCCCTCGTGATAACTCTCGGAATTTGCAATTTCCGCTCCGTTAAGACGACCCGATACCATAGTCTTGATACCTTTTACTCCGCCCTTCATTGCCTTGGAGATACAACCCTTCATTGCTCTTCTGAACGCAATACGCTTTTCGAGTTGAGCGGCGATGTTCTCTGCGATGAGTTGAGCGTCCGTGTCCGGTCTCTTAACTTCCATAATATTGATGCTTACGCTCTTCTTGGGAGCAAGTTTCATAACTTCTTTCTTGATTTGCTCAACGCCTGCGCCTGCTTTACCAATCATAATACCCGGCTTTGCAGTATAAATCGTAACTATTACGATATCGTTTGCCGAAGAAAGTATTCTGCTGATTGTAATCTTGGAGATAGAACATTGATAATATTTCTTCTTCAAGTAAGTTCTGATCTTGTGATCCTCAATGAGGTTCTTAGAAAAGTTTTTCTTGTCAGCATACCATTGAGCGTTCCAATCTTTTATTACGCCTACTCTCAATCCGTGTGGACTAACTTTTTGTCCCATTTTTGATACCTCCTCGATTATTCTGCCTTAGCCTCATCCAAGATGATGGTGATGTGGCTGGTGCGTTTGTTGATTCTTGCAGCGCTTCCCTTTGCTCTTGCTCTGATACGCTTGAGTATCGGTCCTGCGTTGGCGTAGCACTCTGCTACGTAAAGCGTGGTCTTGTCCATATTCAAATTGTTTTCTGCATTTGCAGCCGCCGAATTCAACAACTTGATGAGCGGTTCGCAAGCAGCCTTGCGGGTAAATTTGAGTATTGCCAAAGCCTCTTCGTAATTCTTTCCTCTTATTATGTCAAGCACAATTCTAACCTTGTCGGGAGAAATTCTGACGTACTTGGCCGTTGCGCTCGGACGCTTATCAGCGTTTTCTTTACGAGCGGCGCTCTTTTCTCTTAATCTCTTTGCCATCTTACGCCTCCTTATCTTTTACCTGTGGTTTTTTCGCCTGCGTGTCCCTTGAATGTACGTGTGGGAGCAAACTCGCCGAGTTTGCAGCCTACCATATCTTCGGTGATATATACAGGCACGTGCTTTCTGCCGTCGTGAACGGCTATCGTGTGACCTACCATCTCCGGAAAGATTGTGGAAGATCTTGACCAAGTCTTGACAACCTTCTTTTCGTTGGCATCGTTCATTGCGATAATTCTCTTTATAAGTCTTTCTTCGACGAAAGGTCCTTTCTTTACTGATCTACTCATTTCGAATCCTCCTAGTTCACACGCTTGATGATGAACTTATTGCTCTTGTTCTTCTTTCTGGTCTTGTAACCCAAAGCAGGTTTACCCCAAGGAGTTACAGGACTCGGCATACCTATCGGCGACTTACCTTCACCACCACCGTGCGGGTGATCGCAAGGGTTCATTACAACACCGCGGACTGTAGGTCTTACGCCCATATGACGTTTACGTCCGGCCTTACCCAAAGATATAATCTCGTGTTCGAGATTGCCAACCTGTCCGATAGTTGCTCTACACTTAATTGGAATGTATCTCATTTCGCCGCTTGGGAGTCTCAATGTTGCATACTTGCCTTCTTTAGCCATAAGTTGAGCGGAATTTCCTGCCGATCTTGCAATCTGACCGCCCTTACCGGGGTGCATCTCTATATTATGGATAACAGTACCTACGGGAATCTTCTCAAGAGGAAGCGTGTTGCCCGTCTTGATATCTGCGTTCTCACCGCTCATTACGGTGTCGCCCTTCTGCAATCCAAGCGGAGCGATGATGTATTTCTTTTCGCCGTCCGCATAGTTGAGGAGTGCTATGTTCGCGCTGCGGTTTGGATCGTACTCTATGGAAGCAACTTTTGCCGGAATATTATCCTTATTGCGCTTGAAGTCAATTATTCTGTACTTTCTTCTGTTGCCGCCGCCGATATGTCTTACGGTAATTCTACCGGTTGCATTTCTACCGCCACTCTTGCTTTTGGATTGGAGCAAGCCCTTTTCGGGAGTGGTCGTGGTAATTTCGGTAAATTTAGATACCGTCATAAAACGACGAGCAGGAGAAGTAGGTTTAAATCTCTTAATAGCCATTTATCTTACCTCCTAATTATGCCAGACTCTCAAAGAACTCGATTGTCTTGCTATCTTCTGTCAACGTCACAACTGCTTTCTTGTAAGCGGAAGTCATACCTTCAGATCTTCCCATTCTTTTCTTCTTGCCGTTTACGTTGACGGTGTTTACTTTTGCTACTTTTACGCCGAATATATCTTCGACTGCCACTTTGATTTGAGTTTTAGTAGCATCGCTTGCTACTTTGAAAGTATATTTCTTTTCTGCGATACCGTCATAACTCTTTTCCGTAAGGATAGGGGAAATAATCACATCATACTTATTCATTCTTGTATGCCTCCTCTATTTTGTTTACTGCATCAACAGTGAAGATACACTTCGTATTTGCTGCCAAATCATATACATTTATTAGACTTGCATTGATAAGCGTCAAGTTCTGAATGTTTGCGCACGCTCTTTGAACCGCCTCGTCGTCGTTGCCGACTACCAACAAAACTTTTTTATCAATTTCCATTGCCTTAAGCATTTGAGCCACGTATTTTGTCTTTGCCTCTTCAAGTACCAACTTGTCAAGTACGATAAAATCATTGTCGCTTACCTTTGCGCTCAATGCCGACAAAGTAGCCGCTACCTTCATTTTCTTGTTGATTTTTTGAGAGAAATCTCTGGGCTTCGGAGCGAAAACTACGCCGCCGCCTGTCCATTGCGGGCTACGGATACTACCCTGTCTTGCTCTACCCGTTCCTTTTTGTCTCCAAGGCTTCTTGCCGCCGCCTCTAACTTCCGTGCGAGTCAAAGTAGACTTGGTGCCCTGTCTCTTGTTTGCCAATTGAGCAACTACTACTTGGTGAATAAGCGGCTCGTTGTATGCGACGCCGAATACGCTCTCGCTAAGTTCGATTTCGCCCACTTTCTTGGCTTTTATATCTAAAACATTAACCTTCATTTTTGCTCACTCCTTTAACCGTTTTGCTTTACAACAACGATGTTACCCTTTGCACCGGGGATAGCGCCCTTGATGAAAAGAAGATTACGCTCGGCATCGACTCTTGCCACCGTGAGATTCTTGACGGTAACTTTCTCATTACCCCAATGTCCCGACATCTTTTTGTTCTTGAATACTCTCGAAGGAGTAGAACAAGCGCCCATAGAACCTACGCCTCTGTGGTAACCCGAACCGTGCGCCATAGGTCCGCAGTGATGATTCCATCTCTTGACAGCGCCGGTAAATCCGTGTCCCTTTGAAGTTCCGCTTACGTCTACCAAAGATCCTTCGGCAAACTGGTCGCACTTGAGTTCTTGTCCGAGTTCATAATTTGCGACGTCCGTCTTAAACTCGCGGAGTACTCTTCTAGGCGCAACACCTGCTTTCTTGTAATGACCCTTTATCGGCTTATTGACGTTCTTCTCTTTGATTTCGCCAAAGGCAATTTGAACTGCCTCGTAACCGTCATTGTCAAGGGTTTTCTTTTGCACAACCGGACAAGGTCCCGCAAGCACTATCGTCACCGGGATAACTGTGCCGTCCGGAGCAAAAATTTGACTCATTGCCAACTTTTTTCCAATGATTGCTTTATTCATAATAAAGTTCATCCTCCTATTTATTTTGCAAAATCGCTTTACGCAATTTTATTTGACTTATTTATTAAAGTTTGATTTGAATATCGACGCCTGCCGGCAAATCAAGTTTCATAAGAGCGTCTACTACTTTGGAAGTAGGATTGATAATATCAATCAATCTCTTGTGAGTGCGAAGTTCGAATTGTTCTCTGCTGTCCTTATATTTGTGAACCGCTCTGATGATGGTAACCACTTCTTTCTCCGTAGGGAGCGGAATTGGTCCAGATACTTGCGCGCCGCTTCTCTTTGCCGTCTCGACGATTTTTTCTGCTGCAACGTCGATAAGGTTGTGATCGTATGCTCTCAATTTGATTCTGATTGTCTGTCCTGCCATTTTTAATCTCCTTTTTTACCTAACTTATTTTTTTACTATACACTTCCGTGCGTTCCGCTTTCGTCATTTTTAAAAAGGCCTGCAGTTAGCCTTTTTGTTAGTCGCCCGATTGTCGAACTCTTGTCAATGGAAGTTCTCCTCTTAAAAAGCGGTAACCTCCCATATCATCCCATTTGACGTAAGCCTAATG
>WSNH01000167.1 GCA_013316135.1 Clostridia bacterium | reverse complement strand
GTATTATTTTAAAATTATAAATATTTAGAACTTATACGACGATTAAGTAAATATATAAAAAGGAATTTGAAAAGGGAATTAGTATGAAATATACTTTAGCCAATGACAATTTTAATGATTTTTATTGTTTTGAGGACAATGTTCTTAAGCCAAGAGCATACTTTGTTCCGTTTAAGGACGTTGAGTCTTGCAAGAAGACGGCGTATCTTGACGAGAGATACTCTTCGGAGCTACTTAAAGTTTTGAGCGGAGATTGGGATTTTGCCTTCTATAGTAAGATAAGCGATATGCCGTTGGAGATAGATACCGATGAAGTTAAGTTCGACACGGTCAAAGTGCCGGGATGTTGGCAATTCCAAGGTTATGAAAAACCTTTTTACATCAATACAAGATATATGTTTGATATCAATACTATGCCTCTTGTGCCTGCCGATAAGGGGTATTACGGAAAGAATTTCAGTATACAAAACGGAGAGAGCAAAGTCGAAGTATTTAACAGCGTGGGCGTATATCGCAAGAAATTTTCCATCAAAAAAAGCGCTAAAAATATTATTTCGTTTTTGGGCGTAAGTTCTTGTTTGCAACTGTATGTCAACGGCTTTTACATAGGTTATGCAGAGGGAAGTCACAATACTCACGAATTTGATATTACTCAATATCTCAACGAAGATAGCGACGATAACGAGTTGGTAGTTTTGGTTTATAAATGGTGTAACGGAACGTATCTTGAATGTCAGGATATGTTTAGAAACAACGGTATTTTCAGAGACGTGTATGTCACTTCTTACCAAGATTCATATATTTGGGATTTTAGATGCAAGACTCGTAAGACGGAGAATCAAGCATTTAAGTTGACAGTAGACGTGGAAAGCGTTAAGACGGACGATGAAGATGTAGAATGCAGTCTTTATTACGACGATCAACTGTTGGAGACTAAAAGCGGAGACAAAACGGAGTTTATAATTGACGATCCAAAACTTTGGAGCGCAGAAATCCCTCAACTTTATACGCTGTATATCAAATTGAAGAAAGGGGATAAATGTATTGAGTGCATAAGACAGGAAGTCGGACTTCGCAACATCGAGATCAACGGCAATATTTTTTATCTCAATGACAAACCTATCAAGATCAAGGGCGTAAACCATCACGATACTCACGAAAGCAATGGCTACGTAATGACTGCCGACGAACTTATGAAAGACGTGCTTCTTATGAAAGAACTCAATGTTAATGCAGTGCGCACGTCGCACTATCCGCCGGATCCCATTATGCTCAAGATTGCCAATTATGAAGGCCTATATATGATAGACGAAGCAGACATAGAGACTCACGGTTGCTACGGCACTAAGACGTTACGTTTGCCCAACCTTATTTCAAACAATAAGAAATGGAAACATCATTTTTGGGACAGAGTCTATAGAATGTTTATGCGCGACAAAAACAACTCAAGCGTAATTATGTGGTCGCTCGGCAATGAGTCGGGAGGTTGGAAAAATCAAGATTACTGTTATGATAAACTAAAAAAACTCGACGACACGCCGATACATTACGAGGCGGTATGCCGTACTCCGAGATTTAATTACGACGTCGTATCGCAGATGTACGCGTCAACGGAGTTTTATGATAAATACGTAGCGGGCAAAGCGCCCAAGAAATTCTACAGAGCGCCTTACTTCCAGTGCGAATATGCGCACGCTATGGGTGTAGGTCCAGGCTCGCTGGATTTATATGTGGAAAGATTTTATTCATATCCGGGCGCGCTCGGCGGTTGTATTTGGGAATGGGCCGACCACGCAGTCAAGACTGACAAGGGGTATCTTTACGGCGGAGACAACGGCGAATACGGACACGACAGCAACTTCTGCGTCGACGGCTTGGTTACGCCGGACAGAATTCCTTCAGTCAGCGCGTTGAATATGCAAGCGGCGTATAGACCGGTCAAGGCTTTTTATATCTCTCCAAATAAGTATTTGTTAAAGAATATGAATAGATTTTTATCTACTCAATATCTCAGTATAAAGTGGCAGTATCTCGTCAACGGGGACGTTGTCAGCGAAGGCGCGTTGGATTTGGATATACCGCCTATGTGCGACGGTGAAGCATATATCAAACACCCTGCGATTGATACTGCGAAAGAATGCTTGATCAACTTTATTTATTTTGACAAGAAGACTGATAAATTCGTAGCAAAAGAACAAATTGTGCTCTCGAGATTTATCAAAAAATGCTCAAGACCCGAGGGTAATAATATCATTTGCGTAGAAGAAAACGGCAAACTAAAAATCTCGACTCAAGCAGCTAAGATCGTCTTTGATACCGCAAAGGGTAAACTTGTAAGTTATAAGGTCGAAGATAAAGAATTTTTGCTCAAGAACAACGGCTCAAAAGCGCTTGCGCCCAATATCTACAGAGCGCCGATAGACAACTACATGTATATAAGCAACAAGTGGAAGAAGTTGGGATTTGACGATATGAAGTCCACGCTAGTAGATTTTGAGTACGAAAAAGACGGCAACAGTATCAAAATAAGTACGCAAGAGAATATGTTTGGCGCCGGGAAGTTAAGATTTACTGCGTATATTGACTACACCGTATATTGTAGCGGCGAAATAGACGTCACGGCGTGCTTACAAAAACATAAAGCGTATGATATTCCCAAGTTTGGATTGGACATTGAATTGCCTATTGAATTTGACAGCGTTACGTATTACGGTATGGGCGGAGAAGAGTCGTATAGCGATATGTCGGAGCACGCTACTATGGGTATATACTCGATCAAAGTCGACGAGATGTATACTCAATATATCAAACCGCAGGACAATGGAAATCGCAGCGGGGTAAGATGGGCAAAGATTACAAATGCCGATGGAGAAGGATTTATGTTTGCAGGCGACGCAATGAGTTTTAATTTCAATGCAAGTCGTTTTGAAGATAAAGACATTGAACAGGCGAAGCACGCATTTGAATTGGCGCCGCAAGACAAGTGTATCGTGCGAATCGACGGATTTGTCAGAGGCGTGGGAAGTAACAGTTGCGGTCCCGACGCAAGAGCGGAGTTTAAGCATACCTCCAATCAGGACGTAGAGTATTCTTTCAGAATTTCTCCCATCTTGGCTAAAAAGTAATTGTCCGTAGTGATTTTGGAATAAAAGAATATAATAATTATAGATAT
>WSNH01000166.1 GCA_013316135.1 Clostridia bacterium | reverse complement strand
CTCATAAGATGAATTACTCATTATTGTGAATATCCATACCGTATATCTCGTCCTAATTGCTACACATACGACGTACTCCATCGTAATGACTTATGCCTTTTTATTCAAAGTATTGAAGATTTTACCTTAAATATCCAAGCCGTTATATTTGTCCGCGTGACTTACATTACCTCCTTTCGATCAGTCTACGCAAAGCAAATTTGCAAGTTGAAAATTTTCATTCCGCTGTAAAACCACAGCTGAACGAATTGAAAATTTTTCAGCCAATTTAATCTTAACCTAAATGTCAAATTTTGTCAATATTTTTTAACATATCAATCAAATAAAATACACTCTTTTCAATAGACAAAGAGGCACACGCTTCTTTTGCATATACCTCTTTTAATCACTTTGCAGCCATTTTGGATTTTGTAGGGATGTTGCCTATAGTAAAATGCACAATACTCCGCCCTTGCCCTCATTGACGATACGCGTAACCGTCTTGCGGAGTTTTCCTCTGACGTCTTCGGGCATTGCCATAAGTTTGTTATTAAGCCCCTCTTTTGCGATGACGTTGAGGCTCTTGCCAAACATATTGGTATTCCATATTCCTTGACCGTCCTCGCCGAACTCTTCGAGCCAAGATTTGAGATTTTCTTCATTTTGCATATCGGCGTTGAGTACCGGATTGACTTCTGTCTCCACGTCTACGCGCATTATGTGCATTGCCGGAGCAGACGCCTTGAGTTTGATGCCGTATTTAGAACCGCGCCTTACTATTTGCGGACTTTGAAGTCTCATATCCTCAAGCGTAGGCGTAACTACGCCGTAACCGTAATTATCTACGTCGGACAGCGCTTGCTTGATCTTCTCGTATTGGTTTCTTGCTTGCGCAAATTCTTTGATATATGACACGAGTTGACACTCGTCGGCTATTTCCATACCGCACTGATCAGAGAGTACGCGATAGAAAAGTTGAGGTTGGGGTGTGATTGTAAGAGTGCAAGTTCCCCTACCGAAGTCGACTTTGACGCTGGTCTCATCCTGAAGATACATATCGTCGACAAAAATATTCATAAGACGTTTATAGTCGCCCATAACCTGCATATCTCTTGCCACGTCGCACACCTTGTCTATGATATGCGATATAACTTCGCTTTCTCTAGGCAACGCTTGCATCCAGCCCGGCATATTGACATCTACCATACGCAATGGGAACTGCAAAAGCACACTCTCCAAAAGATCTGTCATATCCCCTGCGTTCATCTCTTGAATATTATTGAGTATAACCGGTATGCCGTACTCGTCGGCCAACTCGTCTCTCAATCTGATTGACTCGCTATCCTGCGGATGCTTGGAATTGAGCAACAAGACAAAAGGTTTGTCAAGTTCTTTCATCTCCCTTACCACTCTCTTTTCGGCAGTCAAATAGCCATCTCTCGGCAAATCTAGAATAGAACCGTCTGTTGAGATAAGCACGCCGATTGTCGAATGGTCGGTGATAACCTTGCTTGTGCCATATTCCGCCGCTTGCGAAAACGGCATTTGCTCTTCGCTCCAAGGTGTGTTGACAAGTCTGTCGGTATCGCCTTCTTCAAAGCCTTGCGCGCCTTCAAAAGGATAACCTACGCAGTCCACTAAGCGAAGTTTTGCGCTGCAGCCCGGCGCAAGTTCTACGTCTACTCCGCCGTCGGGAACAAACTTTGGTTGAGTCGTCATAATAGTTCTGCCGTCGGCAGATTGAGGCAACTCATCTACGATACGTTGCTTATGATAATCGTCCTGCAAATTGGGCAAGACCATAGTCTGCATAAATTTTGTAATAAATGTTGACTTACCGCTTCTGACCGGTCCGACAACGCCAATATAAATATTTCCTTCTGTGCGTGTAGCAATATCTTGATAAAGGTCGAATTTTTCCATATACTCCTCCAATTTTTAGTACGTTAAAATATATTAGCGGTAAATGGAAAATATTCAATATATTAAAAAATTGTGATTATTTTGTCATTGACGCTCGCGCAAGATGTCATTTCGAGCGTAGTCGAGAAATCCCAACAGTATAAAATTGGATTAGATCTCTCCACTGCGGTCGAGATGACAATAGCACTGTCATATTACTTTAATTAAGAAGGTATTTATATTGTTCTATATACTTGACGAGAGTTTCGTACGTTTCGCCTATAAACCAAGCGACTTTTGCCATCACGCTGTGCTCGCTCATCGTCTGCGGCAACTTAGTACTTATCAAGCCTAGATTATTGTCTTTATTGCGCTTGTAATATTCAAAGCCCTCTTTGGGGGACTTGCCCATTGCGATATATTCTTTACGCAATGCTTCTCTGAAGGCTAGTATCTTTTGGGTCGTATCTTTTGAATACTTTGTCAAGAGTTTTTCCTCATAATCTCCCTCCCCTTTGAACTGACGGTAAGGAAAAGTATAACAACTTATACGAATAAGATTATCATCTCTACTTTTAGTAAAATGCAATTCATAGTGCGTCTCAACTCCCTTTTCTTTTAAAAATTCAAGGTAAGTGCTGCGGAATATAATTATATACGTTTCGCCATTTTTGTAAATATTGCTTTTGAAAGAGCCTGTTGCTCTAAACCAGTTTTCTGAAACGTAGTTGATATCCATATTTTATTTTCCTTTTGATTTAATTTTCTTTTTTGATTAACGTAGGCAGTGACGACGAAGTTTTATGCTCAAAGGCGGGCGTAGTCAAGCCTTCATTGAGCGTATCTGCCAAATTATAAAATTCGCTGATAGACATATGCTTTGTCGCGCCAATATTGGTAGGCACACCCATACCCGAATTGTAACCCACAGCGTTGACAGGCGCGCCGTCCTCATAATACAGCCAATGGCTGTTCTTAATCGTAACGCTACCATAGCCTGCAAGTCCGCCTATATAAGTTGAACTGACACTGCTATTCACTGTGATTGCGCCTGTGTTGTAACTGCTTGTGATTGAAGAGCCAGCCCCCATAAGTCCGCCTACGTAAGTATCATAACCGCCTTTCACCGTGATTGCGCCTGTGTTGTAACTGCTTGTGATTGTGCTTGAAGAGCCATACCCCACTAGTCCGCCTACGTAAGTATCATAACCGCCTTTCACCGTGATTGCGCCTGTGTTGTAACTGCTTGTGATTGTGCTTGAAGAGCCATACCCCACTAGTCCGCCTACGTAAGTATCATAACCGCCTTTCACCGTGATTGCGCCTGTGTTGTAACTGCTTGTGATTGTGCTTGA
>WSNH01000165.1:763-3309 GCA_013316135.1 Clostridia bacterium | reverse complement strand
TGATTATACTGACAGTATTACTTATATCACTTTTTGTTTTTTCTGTGACAGGCTGTCAGTCGTATAGGGAGTTTCCCGGTTCAGGCAAGGAAAAAGGCAGCGTAGATTTGACGTTGAGATTTGACGAACAGGGCAATTTCAAGATTTTGCAAATGACGGATATTCAGTTTATCAACTATATTGACGATGAGAGTATTGCCGTTATGGACGCTACTATCGAATATGCAAACCCCGATTTGATAGTCGTCACTGGTGACCAGATAAGCCCTGAATATTTGGGCGGACAGTCGGGCAAAGCAAGGAAAATTTGTAAGCAAATTACAGGTTATTTTGATTCAAAAGAAATTCCTTGGACTTTATGTTTCGGCAATCACGACGGAGCAATGGGAGTATTGTCTAAAAAAGAAATGGTGGAAGAATACCAAAAGTCGGCTTACTTTGTAGGCGGACTTGAAGAAAACGACTATTGCGATATATATATCAACGAAAGTGAAGATACGTATTGCAATTACTTCCTGCCTGTATATTCAAACGACGGCAAAAGCGTTGAATACGGAGTTTTCGTTATGGACTGCGCGACTTCGCTTGCGTCGCCTTATAAGGGATTTACTCAGGGGCAAATAGACTTTTATAACGCTGTCAGCGAGAAGTACGGCGTAAAAATGAGTATGTATACGCACGAGCCGACACAAGAGTTCCAAACTATGTATGACAACAGAGAGAATCCCCAAATTGTCAGCGTATTTAAGGGCGAAATAGAAAGCCCCGAGGACGGAAAGACTTATTATCCTACTAAAAATCCGGAGACCAACGAGGCGCTTAGAAATAGTTTGATTGCAAATAAGAACGTCGACGGAATATACGTCGGTCACGACCACTTGAGCAATTTTGCGGGAATTTATAATATCGCGGACGACTATAGCATTATGCTTGGTTACGGCAGAATCTCGTCTTATGGCTTTGGCGAATGGAATTACTTTATGTTCAGCGCTTCAAAGCGAAAGTTGTATAAGAACTATCCAAGAGGCGGAAGAGTAGTCGAAGCGTCTGCCGACGGAGGCTACCGCACTTACGAGGTGCTTGATAGCAAGGACGGAAATTATACTATGAAATCTATCAACGAGGTTATCAAATAATTATTAAACTCTACATAATTATAAAAAATCACAAAAACCTGCGAAATTTTGTTGACAGAGTGTAAATTCTTTGGTATCATACCAATGTAATCAAAGCAGTGTTGTACTCACCTGTCGACAAAAGGTCGCACACGGTTAATAAATCGAATTTATTATGAGTGACAAATTATGCTTTGTTGCTCATATTTTTTTGCCAACGGCTAGGAGGATACTACCATTAAAGATATGCTTATCAATGGACAAATAAGAGAAAGAGAAGTCAGAGTGCTTGACGAGGACGGCGCTCAACTCGGTATAATGTCCGGCAGAGATGCGCTTGCTGTCGCAGAGGAAAAAAATCTCGATCTTGTCTTGATTTCGCCTACTGCAAAACCGCCTGTTTGCAAAATAATGAATTACGGTAAGTTTAAGTACGAAACGGTAAAGAAAGAAAAAGAAAACAAGAAAAATCAAAAAGTCGTAGAACTCAAAGAAGTTTGGCTTTCCGCTACGATAGATGTGGGCGATCTCAATACTAAGGCAAAGCAAGCCAAGAAGTTTATTGAAAACGGCGATAGAGTCAGAGTGTCCATAAGACTGCGCGGCAGACAGATGGCAAGACCTGAACTTGCTATGAAAGTAATGGACGACTTTTTCGATATATTAAAAGACATTGCGCAAATGGAGAAAAAACCTTTGTTGGAAGGTAAGAGTATTGCTATGACTCTTTCTCCTATTGCAAAGAAATAAATATTTTTTTGGAGGATAGATATATGCCAAAGCAAAAATCACATAGCGGCGCTAAAAAGCGTTTTCACTTGACCGGCACCGGCAAAGTAAAAAGAGCAAAAATGAACAGAAGACACATCTTGAGTAAGAAATCTCCTAAGAGAAAGCGTGGTTTGAGAAAAACCGCTTACGTTTCTTCAACGCAAGAGAAGACCATCAAGGAAATGATTTAGTCTAGTGGAGGTAGAGTAATATGAGAATCAAAAGAGGCGTCAACGCAGTTAAAAAACGTAGAAAAATATTAAAGCAGGCTAAGGGTTACTTTGGCGCTAAGTCCAAACTTTACAGAGTGGCTCGTCAAGCCGTAATGAAATCGCAAAATTACGCTTATGTAGGCAGAAAACTCAAAAAACGTGATTTTAGATCTTTGTGGATTACAAGAATCAACGCTGCTGCAAGACTCAACGGTCTTAATTACAGCAAGTTTATGAGCGGTCTTAAGAAGAACGGTATCGACCTCAATCGCAAAGTTTTGGCAGATATCGCAGTCAATGACCCGAGCGCGTTCACCGCTTTGTGCGAGAAAGTTCGCTAATTGAGTATAAAATGTATTGAAGGTATGGCAAAGCGTCATACCTTTTTAATTTTTCTGAGTTATTTTTTTTATTTCGTTGAATTAAATTAAGAAATATAGTATCATAA
>WSNH01000165.1:0-753 GCA_013316135.1 Clostridia bacterium | reverse complement strand
TAATGATATGGATACTCAATTTGAAGTAATTACGTCTATAAAAAATCCCAAGGTTCAACACGTAAAAAGATTGAAAGACAGGGCTTATCGCAGAAGTTGCGGCGAGTTTGTCGTCGAAGGCGAAAATTTTTTGAAGGATATTCCGTCCCAAACTAAAGTCTCGACGCTTTTTGTAGATAAGGATAAGTTCAAAGAGTTTGAATATATAGTAGAGAGATACGTCGGCGATAAGATATATCTCGTGGACGGCAAAGTTATGGCAGTAATGAGCGATACGGTGACGCCTAGCGGAATACTTGCTACTGTCAAAATAAATAAAGTTGACGATAAGATTGAAGGTAACGTAGCCGTTCTTGACAGAATAAGCGATCCGGGAAATATGGGTACTATAATCAGGACTTGCGCGGCTTGCGGAGTGGAGAATGTGATTGCTATTGATTGCGTAGATCAATATTCTCCTAAGGTCATAAGAGCGTCTATGGGTGGAATTTTTGCCGTCAAAGTGCTTGAAAAATCTTTGATTGACGCGCTCAAAATACTTGAAAATCACCGCGTCTACGCTTTGGATATGAAAGGAGAAAATCTATATACAATGGAAAAATTCGACTTGCCGTTTGCTATTGCTGTAGGCAATGAAAGCAAAGGATTGTCTAAAAATTTTAAAGAGATAAGCAAAATAATTTCTCTTCCGATGAGCGGTAAAATTGAATCTCTCAATGCCGGAGTGAGTATGTCAGTTGCGTTGTACGAAAT
>WSNH01000164.1 GCA_013316135.1 Clostridia bacterium | reverse complement strand
TCGTCAAGTCCCGCCAGTTTTGCTCCACCGCCGCAAAGTACAATACCTTCGCCGACAATATCAGCGCTCAAATCTTCGGGAATTTGGAAAGACATATTATAGATTATATTGACGAGGTCGGCAATAAAAGGCTCAATGACTCCCAAAATCTCTTTTGATGTAATTACCTCGCTTTGCGTCTTGGCAATACCCACTTTGCGGACGTTGACGCGCATAGACATATTGTTATTGTCATACATACTTCCTAATTCTCTTTTAATCTTTTCTGCCAAAGAAAACGGTATGGTGCTGCTCATACTCGTCACCATATAATCGGCTATGGCTTTGGTAAGTTTATCCCCGCCGATATCTACGCTGCATCCCGTAACTATACCGTCTGCGCCTACGATGGCAATCTCAGTCTTTGATGAGCCTATGTCTACGATAAAGTGTCCTCTTCCGTACCCCAAAGCGCCCGCTACTGCCACCGGAGATTCAAGCACAATTACTTGGCTTGCGCCTGCTTTACGCAGGACCTTTTCTATATCTCTCTTTTCCGAAAGTCCTACGCCTTGACCGACAAGCACAAGGGCTTTAATCTTTGGTTTAATAAAAGTATTACCCGGCAAACAACGAGATATATAGTCTTTGAGCATACAAACTGCCGCCTTGTCGTTGGTAATTACTCCGCCGTCAATAGTATTGATAGTCTGATATCCCTGCGACGGCGTCTTGAGATATTTTTCTACGCCTTTACCGCTTTCCACCAAGGTCATTTTGTTGTTTTTAGTCATTACGGTAACTCTCGACTCGTCACTGACGATAAGACCGCTACCCACTTTGTGAATGGAGGTAGTAGCGCTTCCTAAATCAATAGCCAATCCTATTTCGTTCATATCCCTGCTCCCGAGAATTTAATTATTATTTTGCTCAAATACTCTTTTAGTTTTTCTATAGGAAGTCCTACGATATTGGTGTAACTCCCTTTGAACTTTTCGACAACTTCTTTATCCTGTATGCCGTACCCGCCAGCCTTATCCATAGGGCTTCCGGTGTCGATATACTTCCATTTTTCAATCTCTCCAAGAGACTTAAACTTGACTTGCGACTTGTCGTAAAACGTAATTATTTTTCCATCATAATATATTGCAACGCCGGTATATACTATATGCCATTTTGACGACAACTCATCTAAAAATTCTTTTGCTTCCAATCTATCCTTTGGCTTGCCATATATCTTACCGCTCATATATACTATCGTATCTGCAGAAATGATAAGAGCGTCAGAAAAACGTGTCGGCAAATTGCCGAGTTTGACTCTTGCAAGACGTTGACATACCGCGTACCCTCTAGTAAGATTGCAACTCTCATCCACATTTTGAGGCAACACCTCAAAAGTGTCGAATATCTCTCCCAAAATTTGTCTTCGTCGAGGCGAACTCGACGCCAAAATTACCCGCATAACTCTCTTTGACATACTATTTATTTTATTGTAACATAAAATAATATATCTTTCAACAAAAATTCAAAATAAAACGCCCATACGTCATTAAAGGCGCCGCCATACGTTGGGAACAACTTATGGGGCGCACTATCAATCATTTGTTTAAGACATTGCAATCAAAAATATTTGAAAACCATTCGATCTCGCTCAAAGCGACGCCTTCAAATCGCAACTTTTACTTAATACTTTCTTTGAGCGTAGATTACAATATTTGAAGATTTTTCTTATACGCTCTTCTGAAATCTTGAATTGCCGTCATAGCGTCCTTGATTTCCAGCGAACAATCCTGTCCTTGGCTGTCAGTCTTCATAATCACGCTGTCGCCAAGAACGTCGCAATCTATGCCCTTGATAACGCTTGACATACTTCTATCAAAACTCTCGGCAATTCTCACGATAACGCCCAGTTTGAGTATCGCGTCAAAATCTTCTTCGGTAAGCAAATCTTTGTATCTCATAAACTCGACGGTATTGAGATCACCCTTGCGGTGCATAGACGCAACAAAAGCCGCCATAACCAAATCCTTGTGAGATATACCGTAGAGATTTGAATTGAGTATTACGTAACTCGAATGCTTGTGATGGTCATAATACTTTATTCTGTTGCCGGTATCGTGTAACATTGCAGCAGTACGCAACACTTTGACGTAAGAACGCGGCAATTTGTGCAATACCTTTAGTTGTTTGAATAGTTGAATCGACAAATTATAAACTTGCTCTGCGTGAGGAATATTCTCTCCGAAGAAGTTGAGCAGCGAATAGATACTATGTCCCAACACATCGGAGATTGGCTTTTCATTGGTAGACGGCACCGCGTACCTAAACATTGCGCCCTCTCTCAATCCGCTTCCTGATATAACAATTTCGTCAACGCCGACGGTGTTGATAAATGCATTGATAGCGGCAAGCGCCGACGGGAATATGTCTGCTCTTACGCTGGACAGCCCCTTGATTTTCATAGTCTTGTCAAGTTCCAACGAGCGGATATTGCTATATAGGCTTGAAAATTCACTCTTGCTCACCACATAGTTGTGCGCCATAGACAACGGATATTTCTTAAGCATTCTGCTGATTTTGCCTATATTTCTAAAAGATCCGCCTACGCCTATAAGTTTGGTATCAGGCAAAACGTCTTTGAGCCAATCAAGTTTTTCAAGTTCTGCCGAGACGTATTTCTCTATCATCTGGGACTTATCCGCAGGCGACAAACCGTCCTGCTTAACCATATCGGTCAATACCACCGAGCCAAACGGCAATGTGACGGTATTGAGAATGTTTTTGCGGTTGTAATAGATAAGTTGAGTGCTTCCGCCGCCTATATCCATTATGATACCCCTTGGGATATCCATTGAATTTATTACGCCTTGATAGACGAGTTGAGCTTCTTCGTCGCTGTTGAGGACTTTGAGTTCGATACCGGTGCTTGCGTGAACCTCGTCAAGAAAACTGCGTTGATTTTTTGCTCTACGCACTGCAGCTGTCGCATACGCATAAATTCGGCTTACGTTGTTGGCGTCGCAAAGTCTTCTGAACATCTTAAGCGTCTTTATCGTCTGAGCAATTCTTGCAGGCTGCAAAAACCCATCCAACTCCATATCCTGCGCAAGACGCACAGTCTCTTTGATGTCGTCGACAACTTGAAAGTAACCGCCTTTCAAAATATCTACCAACACCAATCTTGTGGAGTTAGATCCCAAGTCGATAATCGCAATTTTATCCATATCTTTTTCCATTAAAACACTTCCCTATATTAAAAAATTTATTTCCGTTGACATTATAACACATAAATCTTCCTTTTTCAATACCCATTTTTGAAAAATTTATATAAA
>WSNH01000163.1 GCA_013316135.1 Clostridia bacterium | reverse complement strand
CAATAGGGTGTTGTAGTAAAAACTCCCCCCTCGTCAAACGAGAAGGGAGTTAGACAAATATTAAATTAACAATACTATTTTAATTGACGTATCCGTAAACATATCTTGACGGAATATTGTCGCAACTGAGTTCGATAACTATTCTGTTGCCTTTCTTAGTATTATCGCCGTGCAAGATAGATTCCACGTCTATGACTTCGCGATTGAACACAACGCCTTGAGTATCGACGGTCTGCGAAGGACGCATTGTTACGATATTCCTATCTTCGCTGGTATCGTTGCTATTCCTTACCATATATATAAGTCCTTGGATAAGCGGATTACGATATCCCTGCTCTCTCAAAAGAACCATTACAGCCTCGTCTTCTCCGTAAAGTATTTTGATAATATCACCGAGTTTTTCGCTTGATTTCAACACTTCTACTGCGCTGTCTTCTGCCCAACTGTCGGTAGAATAACATACGCTCTTGTCAATATTACCGTCATTTTTGCCTACAAATGAGCCTTTATTTTCTCCCGTACGCGTCGTACCCCCCGTGGAGTAACAACTCAAAACGGTTGCGTTGTTGAGACCTACAAAGCCGCCGGAATACATACTTGCCGTAGCCTTGTTAGTTGCATAACTCGATCTGATATCACCTGTATTAAGTCCTACAAAACCGCCTGCATACGCATTGTCTCCATTAGACACTACGGTGTTGACATCAGGATTGTTGAGAGTAAATTCTCCGCTGTACGACTGTCCGATATTGCCATTGTTGACTGCAACAAAACCGCCTGCGTACACGCTGTCAAGTCCTGCTGCCGTAACGCTAACGTCTCCGATCGCAAAACTATTTGCTATAGCGCTGTCGTTGTTGACTGCAAATCCCGCTCCGCCAATGCTAGTCACACCTTCAGTCAAAAAGTCCGAAAGCGTAGCCGTAACTTTGCCGTAGAACCCTACGAATGCCACAAACGCATTTTCTCCCGCGTTGTTGATCATAACGCCTCCTACGTTCATTCCCTCTAGTTCGGCATACACCGAAGCCGAGTTGATATATCCGTAGTTGTTGATTACCATACCTGCAACTTGAGCGCCCTCTGCTTTAATGGAGTCGCTTTGAACAAGCGCGTTGCGGATAGCGCCTTTATTGTTGATTGCAATAGGCGCAACTTTGATAGATGTCACGCTATCGTCAAGTTTTTCTTTGTCATACCCTACAAAACTCATACCAACGTAGAATATATTCTGGATAATACCTTTACTCGAATTTCCTTTACCGTCGATATTGACAAACATAGAATACTCAAGATCGCTTGAACCGTCATTCTTTATTACGCCGTTTTGCGTCATCACTTTGTTGCCGACAACGATGCCCGAAACGGTATGCTTGTTGCCGTCGATAACGCCGCCGAAAGTCTCAATTTGCGCTATTTCATATCCGTTGAAGTTGATATTGTCTTCAATAGAAAACTCATCGGTATTACCAGGGTTGATAAATGAATTTAATATAATATAAGCGTACTCGCCGGTATTAGTCACGACAAACTTACCGTTTTCCTTTTGCGGCATCTTATAACTCATATACTGTCCCTCTGTCGACACACTTTGACTTACTACAAAATTCTTGGAAGTATTATCCGCTGATATTGACACATCATAAATCAATCCGTAATAAGAATTGTCGCTTATCAAATATTCGTATGGGTCTTCTCCCTCTCCGTCGTTCTCCTTTATGAATATGTCGTCAAGCATAAGTTCAAAAGTATGATACGTCACTTTGTCCACATCGTATTCCAGTCCCTTTATGACATTGATTTTGCTCTCTCCGTCTACTTCTTCAAAATAAAAAAGTTGTTTTCCGTCCGTACCTAATACGTTTTCGCTTTCACCTGTATTTTGGCTCAAAATTGCGCCGTCTTCAGGATTTGTATACTCCTTGCGTTCGTTGACAAATTTGATTGCGTTGGAATCGCTCATATCGCAAATTATATCTACGCTTGCGCCGGGAGCATAATTCTTCCACAATACGTCGTTGCCGTCTTTGTCCTTGAGGAAATAATCGTTATCGTCGTAACGTATCTTGGCGTATCCGTTCATATTATATACGAGTATTGTCTTCTCTTCCTTAATGAGACCTACTCCGTCTGTGTCGTACTTATAAAAATCGTAAACGTCTGCCTCGACAAATACAATCTTATTGGAAATCGTCTGGTGCAAAATACTGCTTTCCAACTTGACGCTACCGTCGGGCAACAATGCGCTCAAATTGAGAGCAAATTCAGTAGCAAGAGAATCTGCCGATATCTTCCACTTGAGTTTTGCCTTGCCGTTTTGGTCATACGTCAACGACATATCCTTAGCGTCTACAGACGCAAGTTTGTTGATAACATATTCGTTATCTTTTTCGCTGAAATCACTGGTGTAATATACCTGATTGTCGCCATTTGCTCTTATCGTGAAGGTATACTTGCCTACCTTTTCAAGATTGAATTTTGTGCGGTAAGCATAACTCGTACCCGTGACAACGGCGTCTTCATAGGTATCGTCTTCATAGGTTTTTCTCAAAGTATAGTTGGTTGCGTTAGAAACCGCTCCCCACCTTATTGTAGTACCGGTCATATCGGTAAATTTCGGAACGGACAGCACCGTAGAATTATAATAAGTTGCCGCGCCTGGCAAGGAAGACGTATACTCGATATTGTCAGACGCAGGATTTGCCGTTACGCTTATCCTATAAGCGCCATATTCTCCGTAAAGTTCTTTTTCATCTTCGCTGTCAGACTTCTTGTCCGCAAAATTATAAGACAGCGCTTCACTTTTGACTTCGTCAAGTAAGACGCCTTTTTCATTAGTGACTCTGACAGAATAATCCACAGCCTTATCGACAGCGTTCCAAGACGCAACCTTATCGGCAATCGTAACTACGGGCGTATCTAAAGCGTTGCCTTTATGATATACGATTGCTGCGCTCTTGTCGCTGGTACCGTACTTCTTTCCGTCGCCGTATGCTCTTACTGCAATTGAGAAATTGCCATATCCCGTGACCATTGCGCTCAAATCGCAAGTAGTGGTAGTCACGCTCTGCTCTTTCTCCACTCCGTCAACGGAAATAAAATACTCTTTGGCATTTTCTACTTCGTCCCAACTCAAAACGCTTCCGTTGAGCGCCAAATTGCTTGGCGAAGCGAGTTTTATCAATCCGTCCGCATCCTTCGGCGCGCACGCAACTGCGAATATTGCCACGCACGCAACAATCATAATGCAGACTATCACGTTGATTTTATTTCTCATATTCACTCCTTTTAACCTTGGTTGTACTGTTTTATTATAACAAACACCTTTTATAATATCAACTG
>WSNH01000162.1:2294-3344 GCA_013316135.1 Clostridia bacterium | reverse complement strand
GAACAATATGGCAAAATACGTATATCTTTTCAAAGAAGCCGACGGCGATAGAAAGGATTTGTTTGGCGGCAAAGGCGCCAATCTTGCAAAAATGACTTCTTGGGGTATGCCGGTACCGCAAGGTTTCACGATTACTACGGAAGCGTGTACTAAGTACTATGAAGACGGCGAGAAGATTGCGGACAGTATAGTTGCGGAAATTTTTGACGCATTGGCAAAGGTAGAGGCTGACGCAGGCAAGAAGTTCGGCGATGAAAAGAATCCGTTTTTGGTATCCGTGCGTTCGGGCGCAAGAGCGTCAATGCCGGGTATGATGGACACTATTCTCAACTTGGGACTCAACGACGTGTCTGTAAAGGGACTTGCAAAGAAGACGGGCAACGCAAGGTTTGCATACGACTGCTACCGCAGATTTATTCAGATGTTTTCAGACGTCGTTATGGGCACCCCCAAGAGCGAGTTTGAAAAGATAATAGACAAAGTTAAGGAAGAAAAGGGCGTCAAGTCTGATACGGAATTGGACGCTGACGATATGAAAAAACTCATCAAACTTTTCAAAAAAGTTTATCTTGAGCATCAAGGCAACGAGTTTCCGCAAGATCCGAAGGTTCAACTTATCGAGGCTGTCAAAGCAGTTTTCAGAAGTTGGGACAATCCAAGAGCAATCGTATATCGCCGTATGAACGATATTCCTGGCAGTTGGGGTACGGCAGTCAACGTACAGTCAATGGTATTCGGTAATATGGGCGAGACTTCCGGTACCGGCGTTGCATTTACGAGAGACCCATCGACAGGCGAGAAGAGACTCTACGGCGAGTATCTTATGAACGCGCAGGGCGAGGACGTTGTTGCCGGTATTCGTACTCCTATGACTATTGACCACTTGGCTCAAACAAACAAAGCCGTATATGACCAATTTGTAGAGATTGCCGAAAAACTTGAGAAGGCAAACAAAGATATGCAGGATATGGAGTTTACAATCGAAGAAGGCAGACTTTATATGTTGCAAACGCGTAACGGTAAGCGTACGGCAAGAGCGGCAATCAAGAT
>WSNH01000162.1:0-2284 GCA_013316135.1 Clostridia bacterium | reverse complement strand
TGTTGAGGAGGGTATGATTACAGAGCAAGAGGCTTTGCTTAAAATCGAGCCTAAGCAACTTGACGCTTTATTGCACCCGCAATTTGAAGCAAAAGCTTTGAAAGAGGCGACTGCAATTGCGACTGGTCTTGCCGCATCTCCCGGCGCAGCTTGCGGAAAAATCAGTTTTTCAGCAGAAGAAGCAGTTGAGAGATCAAAGGCCGGAGAGAAAGTTATTCTTGTCAGATTGGAGACTTCTCCCGAAGATATAGAAGGTATGTACGCCGCTCAAGGTATCTTAACGGTAAGAGGCGGAATGACATCTCACGCGGCAGTCGTTGCAAGAGGTATGGGCGCTTGTTGCGTATCTGGTTGCGAAGAAATAAGAATCGACGAGGAAAAGAGAGTTATATACGTCAAAGGCAAAGAATACGGCGATCAAGATTATTTGTCTTTGGACGGATCTACCGGTAAGGTATACGGCGAGCAAATTGCAACCGAAGAGGCTACGATAAGCGGCGACTTTGATAAGATAATGAAATGGGCTGACAAGTACAGAGCGTTGAAAGTTCGCACCAATGCGGACACTCCAAAAGACGCTGCCGTTGCTGTAGGCTTTGGCGCAGAGGGTATCGGTCTTTGCCGTACAGAGCATATGTTCTTTGCAGAAGACAGAATACCTGCAGTAAGAGAAATGATAGTTTCTAAGACAGTTGAAGAGCGTCAAAAGGCGCTTGCAAAGATCTTGCCTATGCAGAGAGAAGACTTTGAAGGACTTTATACTGCTATGGCAGGCAGACCCGTTACTATACGTTTCCTTGACCCGCCACTTCACGAATTCGTACCTACGCAGGACGAAGATATTGCAAATCTTGCAAAGACTATGGGCTTGACATTTGAAGAATTGAAGTCTACTGTTGTAGGTTTGCACGAGGCAAATCCTATGATGGGACACAGAGGTTGCCGTCTTGCGGTTACCTATCCCGAAATTGCGGCAATGCAAACTCAAGCAGTTATTGAGGCTGCGTTGGCTGTCAGAAAGAAGGGAATCGAAGTCGTTCCGGAGATAATGATTCCGCTAGTTGGCGAAGTCAAAGAGTTGAAGTATGTAAAAGACGTCGTAGTTGCTACTGCAGAAAAAGTTTTGAAGAAGAACAAAGCCAAGATGGAATATCATATCGGCACTATGATTGAAATTCCAAGAGCAGCATTGACGGCTGATGAGATTGCAAAAGAAGCAGAGTTTTTCTCTTTCGGTACCAACGATTTGACGCAAATGACCTTTGGTTTCTCTCGTGACGATGCGGGTAAGTTCCTCGGCGAGTACTACGAAAAGAAGATTTTCGAATCCGATCCGTTTGCAAGACTTGACCAGATAGGCGTTGGCAAACTTGTCAAGATAGCAATCGAGGGCGGAAAGTCCACAAGACCTGACATCAAACTTGGTATATGCGGCGAGCACGGCGGTGATCCTTCTACGATAGAGTTCTGCCACAACGTAGGATTGACTTACGTATCTTGTTCACCGTTCAGAGTTCCAATCGCAAGACTTGCTGCAGCGCAGGCTAACATTCTCTTCCCAAGAGTTAAGCCGGAGCCAATGGCAACAAGATATCTTGACGAAAACTAATCTTTATATATAATATAAGGCGTCTGTCCAAAAGGATAGGCGCCTTTATCAATTTATTGCGCTCTATTGACTTGACTCGGACAGTCAAAACATTTTAAAATAATGTGCAAATGAACAGTTTGCGTTAAGGAGTAAGTATGCGACAAAATTATTTATCTGCGTCAGATGCATTGGAGAAACTTAAGTCGGGGAATTTAGTTTATGTCAGTTCCAAGATTTCAAGAGGAGATATTTCGCCCCAAAAGCGTTTGTATACTAGTGAGAATGGACAGAGACCGTATGCAGTAGTCATTGCTTGCAGTTATTCGAGAGTTATTCCCGAAAGCATATTTTCCGCCGGGATAGGCGAGTTGTTTGTTGCGCGTGTTGCTGGCAACGTAATCGACAAGTATCAATTGGGCAGTATAGAATATGCAATCAACAATTTAGGTTGCAGGCTTATAGTTGTGCTTGGTCATACTCAATGCGGAGCAGTCGGCGCGGCAATGCGACCAAATCAAGAGTATGTAAAGTTTATCACAGATGAAATAAAACTTGCTATTGGCGAGGAGTTAGACCCTTTTAAGGCAAGTATTCTCAATATAAGATGCAGCGTTGAAAAAATTAAGTCGTCGATAAAAGAGATATAGACGGGTTGCAAATCACGGGCGCAATTTATCATACGGACAGCGGAAC
>WSNH01000161.1 GCA_013316135.1 Clostridia bacterium | reverse complement strand
CAAATTTAGTATTCTATATTTCTACTTTGGAAATACTATAATATAAATATAGTGTAATAGTAGGGGAGATTATGTATGCTTGATTTGTCAGATGGAAGAGCAATCTATGAAAGAGTTGATAGATTGAGAGAAGAAAAGGGATGGACTATATATAAATTAGCTGAGGCGGCAGGCGTTTCTAAGGCGGCTTTATATAATTGGAGAGAAAAGGGATCTATTCCGTCTTTAATTGTTCTTGATTCATTGTGTGGGGCATTGGAAATCACAATCATTGATTTTCTATTGGACGGCAACGAACTTATGTCTTTGACAGAAGAGCAAAAGACGCTATTGGACGAATTGGGAACGCTGTCTTCGTCACAGCGTAAAGCCTTGATAAATTTAGTCAGAGAATTTAAGCGCAAAGACTGATATGGTTTTTAATATTGGCTGAAGTAACTACTACAGCAATTTCAAAGCAAGAGCAGCCGTCAACTTTTGAAGATAGTAAGTCAGTGAAAAACGTTGAGGCGACTATGCAAGAAATGCGCGACGTATGTATTGGAGGCATTTCTTCCTTAATGCAAGCATATAAAGAGTATATTGTCAAGAGTGGCGACAAATGTCTCCGCTCTATTATGTTACTAAGGGGCGAACCATTTAAAAGTTAGTGTTGACAAAATTCAATTTAGTGATAAAATAAATATATAAATCTTACTTATCACACTTTGATTATATGGATAATATTATATATAGTCATCAAAGTCAAAACGGAGGAATATATGAGGAAAATCGTAGCTATAGTAGGCGATAGCACAATAGATAAAGACGGAGACAAATATAATTTTGCGTTTTCTGTAGGAAAAGCGCTTATTGACAATGGATATCGTATACAGTCAGGCGGGCTTGGCGGAGTTATGGAGGCGGCATTTGCAGGTGCAAGATCTTCCGAAAAATATCAAGACGGCGACACTATTGCCATCATCCCATCGTTTGACAGAACTATGCACAACGAATATGCAGATATAGTCATATCCACCGGTCTTGATATGTTGAGAAATTCTATCGTTGCCAACGCTGACGCCGTTATTGCAATAGGCGGCGGAGCGGGTACCCTTTCGGAGATTGCTTTTGCTTGGCCTATGATGCGACTTATTATGGCTTGCAACTGCGTAGACGGTTGGAGCAGTAAAGTTGCAGGTATAAGAATGGATCAAAGGATACGTTATCCTGAGATTCCCGAAGATAAGGTGTACGGAGTGAGCAATGCAAATGAGGTGATAGAAATACTTGATAAATATGCAGATAAGTATACGAATTTTCATAAAGGTATAAAGTTTGGAATTTAATACAAAATGCTAACTTAGATTTTGGACTGCGCTTGAGTTGACGAATAAATTGTATTTACATCAATATAAAATATTGATAAATCTTTTTTGATATGCTAAAATAATTAAGCAATTAAATTATTTTGGAGTGTAATTATGTATAGCGTAAAGAAAATCAACGAAGATTTATATTGGGTGGGCGTAAACGACCGCAAGATTTCACTTTTTGAAAATGTATATCCGGTAGAGCGCGGAATGAGTTATAATTCCTATTTATTGTTAGATGAAAAGACTGCGCTTTTTGATACTGTAGATAGCGTTGCCAGTTTACAATTTTTAGAAAACGTCGATTGTGTTCTTGGCGGAAAAGATCTTGATTATCTAATTGTCAATCATATGGAGCCCGATCATTGCGCAAATATCGAAGCAATTGTTGCAAAATACCCTCAAGTAAAAATCGTAGGAAATTTTAAGACATTTACGATGATGTCGCAATTTTTCCACTTTGACGTAGATTCTCGCAAAGTTGTAGTCAAAGAGGGTGACACTTTGAGTCTTGGCAAACATATTTTGACTTTCGTTATGGCGCCTATGGTGCATTGGCCTGAAGTTATGGTGACATACGATACTGTCGATAAGGTGCTTTTCTCCGCTGACGCGTTTGGCTCATTTGGAGCAATGAGCGGAAATATTTTTGCAGACGAGTGCGATTTTCAAAACAAATGGATTGACGACGCAAGACGTTATTATACCAATATCGTAGGCAAATACGGAGTGCAGGTGACTAATCTTCTGAAGAAAGCAAGTTCGCTGGAAATCTCTAAAATATGTCCTTTACACGGTCCTGTTTGGAGAGAAGATCTGGGATATATTCTTGACAAGTATACAAAATGGGCAAGTTATACTCCCGAAGAAAAAGGCGTGCTTATCGTATATGGGTCGGTACACGGTCATACCGAAAACGCTGCTGAGATACTTGCGGGTTTGATTGGCGACAGAGGAGTGAAAGATATTGAAGTGCTCAACGCGTCGTATACCCATTATTCAAAGATAATATCAGAATGTTTCAAGCGTTCGCATATTGTCTTCGCGTGCGCAACATACAATATGTCATTGTTTCCGCCAATGCAGACGGCTTTGCACGAGTTGTCTGAACATAATTTGCAAAACAGGTCATTTGCATTTGTCGAAAACGGCACTTGGACGCCCGCAAGCGCAAAACTTATGAGCGAAATTCTTGAAAAACTAAAAAATAATAAGGTAATTGAACCTAAAGTCACTGTAAAGTCGGCTTTGAATGAAGAAAGTTACGCCGGACTTGTAACTCTTGCCGACGCTATTGCCGCCGATTTAAAGAAGTAGTAATATCAAAAAAAATAATACGTCTGCCATAACAGGCAGGCGTATTTATTTGTCCAAAAATTTGGACAATCGCAATAATTTACAAAAAAACAGCGTCATATAGACGAACTTTGGCAAAATATTTTAAATTTGCTATTGAAATACGCTTTAATAGTTGTTATAATAAAAACATAAATATGGCTAAGGAGGGTAGTTATGGAAGATCAAAGTGAAAGTTTTGTAACAATTACAAAACACGCAATAAGCAGAATCAAGGAAAGAGTCGGCATTAAAAACAGTAGAGGACAAATTGATATTGCTGAAAATGCGTTTCGTTTTGGCGTGCGCTGTGACGATGCAGTAGGAGCAGAGCGTAAGTATATCGAGAGCCGTATAAAAGACGAGCCAAAATATGCAAACAGGGATATAAGATTATATAGAGATATATTGTTTGTGTTTGTTCATAACATACTGATAACCGTATTGCCTCCTGACAAAACTTTCTGCAAAAAATTACAAGCCAATAGGCGAAAGAAAAATCAAAGCAATAGAGATGCTGCCTAAAAAATATGCCTGCCTAAGTTCGGCAGGCATATTTTTGAGATATGTATTCGGATAAGTCAATTAGATTTTTTTACTTCAAATTTAGTGTGATTTTATAATGTACTTAATAATCACTATATATAATGCATACATTAG
>WSNH01000160.1 GCA_013316135.1 Clostridia bacterium | reverse complement strand
TATGGCAGACGTTTTGCAAAAGATGATAGAAGCAGACGTGATTGTCTTGAGCAGTCCGGTTTATTTCTATTCAATTGCCGCTACGACTAATCTTAAGCGCGCTGATATCTATAGTCGCCGTTTCTACTGTACGAAGAGCATTTTTTAAGCCTAGCAATAACAAAATAAGTTATCGCAAATACGTGACCTATCTGATTTGGCAAGGCGAAGATTATGCAAAAGAAGTCATTGCCAAACTTTGCGAAAATAAAAAGCAATTTCAGGATATGGGCGATTATATACTTATTGACAATACTCCGGTTTTTCTCTGGACTAAATACGGTTCGATTTCTGCCGATACAATGGTAAGATATTATAGGATATGCAAAAAAAACGGTTTTCAAAAGGCTTTCATTCTCACGACCAACGGCGATAAAAAGACAACGGCTTTTATAAAAAACTTCGGTGACGTAATGCTGATTTACTCCAACTTTCGGCAGTTATACAACGCCGTCAAAAAAAACGATTTACTTCCTCAAGATAGCAAAGTTAAGATATCCGCAAGACAAATGTTTACGATGATAATTCAAACGGCTTTTACCCGCAAAAACGGTTTTAGATTTATAGGCGTAAGCCTGCTGCTGCTTTTGATAAGTTTTGTTACGCCATTTGCCAATTACTATATCACAATTGCAAGTTTTAACCTTGCTTTAGCAATAGCCTGTATGGCTGTAAGTCTAAAGAATAGTTAAAATATGTCAATATTTATAATGAAAGGTTTAAAAATACACCTAGCATAAACTCTATGAAGAGAAATAAAGTAGAGCCAAGCATAGTTCGACGCAACGCTTTATTTACATTGCCGATATCCAGTCTCAAATCTGGTCAAATACAATCTGTTACTAGTTGCCCAAGAATTTTGGGGATGAGATAAATCTCGATACTTTTCAAACCACATTAATATCCTAAGCGTGTTTACATCGGTGCTTGAAGGAATTTTATCTAATTATATTTTCTGTGTTTAAATTGGAATATGCACGGTAAACGCAGTTCCTACGCCTTCTTTGCTTTCGACGTCGATACGGCAAAGAGAGTTGTCAAGTATCTTCTTGACAAGCGCAAGTCCAAGTCCGTTGCCTTCTCTTGCGCGAGACAAGTCGCCTTGATAGAACTTTTCAAAAATATGACTCTTGACTTCGTCACTCATACCTATGCCATTGTCGCGAATGGTAAAAATGGCTTCATCGTCATATTTTTTGAGCATAATATTTATTTCGCCGTCGTTATCGGTAAACTTGATTGCATTGGATATAAGATTTTGCCACACCTGTCCAAAAAGCGATTCGTCATAGAATATAGTCACTTCGTCAAGGTCTATATTTAGATTTATATTCTTCTCCGTCCACTTATTTTCCAATACGATAATAGCCTGTCTGATCTGCTCGTCAAGACGGAAGTCATTGGGTTGAAGTATCGCGTGATTTTCCAACTTGCTCAAACGCAAAATATTGGACGTAAGCGTTGTCAAATTGGACACCGCGTCAATGATATCGTCGCAATATTCGGTTATCTGCGCTCTATCCTCGCAATTCTTTATAAGTTCTGCGTGCCCTTTGATATTGGCAAGCGGAGTCTTGAACTCGTGAGACACATTGCTGACAAAATCGCTCTTGAGAGTTTTGTTCTTGTCTAGTTCGTTGACCATAACGTTGAAGTGATGCGTAAGCATTGACATTTCGTTGGTCTTGATTTCGCCGTTTTTCTTGGTCTTTTCTTTGAGTTGAACGGAAAAATCACCGTGCGCAACCCTATTGGTCACGTCAAGCAAATCCTTGATAGGATTGAAAAAATACATATTGACGATAATTGAAAGCACTATACCGACTATAATACTTGCAATACCGGCAACGATAATGGTCCACCAACTGTCGTCTATCTCAACCTGAAGATGTTCAAGAATGTAATACGCGCCGGAAAAGATACCTGACGCAGCCAAGATGGATACAAAACTTGCCAAACTCAATTTGACAAGCAACGAAGTGTTGTTTTTCTTTTTTTGTTTGCTCATATTTTCCCCTATTTTTGCTTTTTGATAGCCTTGTATCCAAGTCCTCTTATAGTGACTATCTCAAAGTCCTTGCTCGACTTAAACTTGTCTCTTATCCTTGTGATATGCACGTCGACGGTACGCTCGACGGTGTCGCTATTTGCGCCCCAAAATTCCTCCATAAGTTGACTTCGCGTGAAGATCTTGCCCGGATATGACAAAAGTTTGTACAATATATAAAACTCTTTTTGCGGCAATTCGATTTCTCCGTCGGGAAGTTGAGCGGTGAGCGAATCGTATATCAAAGTCGTGTTGCCTACGACCAGTTTCCTCTCGCTGACTATTTGCGAACGGCGCAACAGCGCGCCTATCTTGAGCGCAAGTTCATCAACATCGATAGGCTTGACCATATAGTCGTCAATACCCAAAGAATAGCCGCGCTTCTTTGCGTCAAAGTCGTCGATTGCCGTCATAAATAAAATTGGCACAGTGGAATTTATCTTTCGGATATTCTCCGCCAATTGATAGCCGTCCGCTATGGGCATCATTATATCAGATATGACCAAATCATAATGCTTTTCGCAAAACATATCATAAGCGCTCTGTCCGTCGAGCGCCATATCCGCCCTGTACCCGCAATTCTCAAGCATGGCGCGTATGAGTTTGTTGAGTTTTATATCATCTTCTGCGACAAGTATGTTTATCACAAAATCACCTCAAATAAATTAGTTGCGTAATAATTATACCACGCAACTAAAATAAAGTAAACAGTAATTTTGTCAATGATACTCAAGCATTTGCTCTAAACGACTCCTATAAGCCGCCGTATTACGCCGCTCGATTAAACATTGAGCCCATATTGATACGCTTGCTCAACGGCAGGAGTATCCTTAATTTCGCCTTTTTCATATACGCCGGTTCCGTATACGACGCCCATTTCTTTGGCGCCCTCAACGCAGTCGGCATAGCCGCGAAAACATTCAAGCGTGGCGCGCATAGACTCTTCAGCTTCGTCAGCGGCTGTCATTATGTAATAAAACTCTTTGTCTCTCACCTCAAGCCATCTGGCAACAGTGCGGTCTATCAAGGCTTTTAACTGCGCGTCAATTGAATAGAAATAAACCGGACTGCTCAAGACAATCACGTCTGCTTCTATCATCTTTTGCAAAACGTCTGCCATATCGTCTTTTATGACGCACTTACCGCTCAATTGACGGCAATAATAACACCCCTTGCAATAACCTATATTCTTTTCCGCAATGCGAATCTTCTCTACTTCGTTGCCGCTCTCGATTGCGCCTTTCATAAAGGCGTCGCAAAGGATATCCC
>WSNH01000159.1 GCA_013316135.1 Clostridia bacterium | reverse complement strand
ATATTGCAATAAGATTTTGAATAATTTTTCATTTTGTTTGAACAAATGATACGCTTCCGCAAATAAAATTATACTCTCTTTGCAAAAATCCTCAAAATTTTTTAAAATAGTTTACGTCGCAACTCTCGTTTGCTAACTACTAACTTTTTCAAGTTGAGATGTCTCGATAAGACCGTCGTTTGCTTCTTGCAACTTTTTATACTTATCTACTCTAACGCACGGTTTTTGCATACTCAACGCCAAAAATATGAGAAGATAGGGATAAGTATAAGTAAACGAGTTGCCAAATACCGCAGAAATTAAATACGAAAACGTCACGGCAAGCAAAGTCAAATCGCAAACTGTGAGCGCTTTTCTGGCTTTTACCGCTCTGATAAACCACCATATCACCGTGCCGATATACATCACAAGCCCTGGAATGCCTATATTGCTTGCCATCGTTATATATTCGTTGTGCGACACGTCAAGAGAAGTATCATAGATATTATTTCCGTGATATAAGTCAAGACCTTTGCCAAACCAAGGCACTTGCTTAATTACAGCAATAGTGCGGACCCAAAGCCCAAATCTGCCGGTACCCGCAGAACTGTTGTTGCCTCCGCCATCTCCGCTTTCTCCTGGCGAAATCACTCGCTTAATATCTTTAAACAACTGTACGTAAGATTCCCACATATTTGTTCTGCCGGAAATCTCAATTATGAGGTTGACTGCTCCAGACAAAGCACAAGCCGCCAGGAGTCGTTTCCAATTGAGTTTTTTTGTGATAAAACCGCTGCAAATTATAAAGAATATGGCGCCTATATACGCTATATTCGCGCCCAAAGTGTTGCACGCCAGAAGATTGAAAATATTCAACGGCAGTAGAATCGCCGACAAGAATATCTGCCACTTCTTCTTAGAATATACCAATGCTCCAAACGTCGCGGTCGACGACATTGCCAAGAAGTAACCGTAATGATTTGAGTTGTTGAATACTCCCGCTTTCAACGATGTGGGAATGCTGTAATTTGTGACCTCAATTCCTATAAATACAAAGCATATCAGCCCTGCCATACATATAAAAGTCCAAAGCATCGCTTCTTTTGCCCATTTAATTTCATCTCTGATTGCATACGCCGAAAGAAATACTACGGCGTATTGCAAGACGGTGAAATAGCCTTCGTTGATATACCCCGCGCCATAAAGTGATTTTTCAAAATACGGAGATTTGAAAGTAGATATAAGCGCCCATATAAGCATAAATGCAAAAGGAAAAAGTATTAGATGATCTTGCGTAAATTTACCTAATTTAACTGTGCTTTTTTCGACGTTCACATATATTTTGACAATATAATATGTCAACAAAAATACCGTCAGAAGCATTGAGCAAAACTTAAAATACAACTGAGAATAGTACATAAAATGCGACCTGTTTGACACAGTGTTTGTTACAGTACCAACAAGTGTCAAACAAAAGAACGCCTGCAGCAGCACGAGCATAACGCCTGCAAACAAAACGTACGCCACTTTTTTTTGTAGTACTTCAAATTTCTGACTTCTTTTGTTTATTTCACCGATTGCTGCAAATCTCATATGTTTATTTTAAACCAATGGCAATTCGTTTGTCAATAGCAAAACCCGACTTCGAGGTCGGGTTTTGTCAAAATTTGTATAATTTATTCTTTTACTTTTTCTTACTCAACATCGTCAGGTGTTATATCTTCGCCGGTCGAGTCTTCCAATCCTTGAACGGGCAAGCCCTGAGGCTCGGCATTAGCCTCGTCGTTGACTTGACTGTTTTCTATCAAAACAACTTCTTGCGCATCTTCTTCGGCTGCTTTCTTTTTGAGTTTCATTGCGCCCTTTTTGCTTGTCACGACCATTGCCACTATAACAGCAATTATCAATACCATCAATTCTACTATCAAGCCCACTCTCAATGTTATAGGCGAATTTGTCGATTGAGTCGGCACCGCCGTCATTCTAACAATCGAACTTACGTTGTAGCCGCTGTTATATTCATCAATCATATTTTTGTAAGCAACAATGAGTGAATTATACTCATTGATAGCCTCGAGTTCGAGAGTGTTCGCAGTACTTATAAGCGCGGCTTTTTGCGCTTCGGTCTTCCCCTCAAAGTCTTGAGTATTGAAATAGGTCTTACGAGTCTCCCAAGCATTTTTTTCATTCTGGGCAAGCGTCTTGTTACTTACTGCTATGCTTATTGCCTCAGTAACCGCCTTTGTATCTGATGGGTTGACTATTATGGTACCGGAGTTTGGCAAATTGACATCTTTATTTTGCATTATCAAGTCCAACACTTCGTTGAACGTTTTTATCTCTTGTTCATAGATTGCAATCTTATCGCTAGCCTCTTTTAATTTCAACTCTACGTATTGAGTCTCGCCGTGCGCATTTATTCCGTTAAACAGTATGAAATTGAGATAGTTTTCCAATTTTTGCGATGCCATTTGAATACGAGTATTTAAAGAAGCAAAGGACATATCTTGACTGGTCGACACAAAAGCAGGCGCTTTCTCTGACCAAGTCTTACTTTCTTCAGAGAATGCATTGAGATATCCTCGTATTGTATCGTATTTTTGGAAAGCGTTATAACTGTCCAAAACAGTCAAGTTTCCCAACGACGTACTGAAAGAAAATTTTCTCTTGAATGACTCAATATGATTAGTCGTAACTGCGCTCAAAATATTATTGTAATCGTTTCTTGATTTTAAAAATTTATCTATAGCAGCATCTTGCGACAAAACAATTCTATAACTGTAATTTGCGCTCATCAATACTCCGGACTCGTTGACCGTCTCGTTGTCAACCGTCGAAATTACATTTAAATTTCTTATAATCAAATTGACCAAAGCGTCTTTTTCTTCGTTGCTGTATTGCAATTTATCAAGAGCCGTCGATACGTTATTTGCAGACTTGACGTCCGATACCACGTCCTCTTGACCGCCCCAAGGGTTTTCTCCAAGTTCTGCACCCGAATAATAATAAGTAATTCTCGTTTCATATTGGCTTTGACTTACAAATATGTCGCATATACCCAAAATTCCGCCGCAAACAATGAGCGCAATAAAAGCGTATACTATTATTCTCACTCCGCTCTTTTTAATTTGTTGCCAAATCTTTTTAAAAGTCAACTCGCTGTTGATATTCTCTTCCATAGTCCCTCCGTAGGCTATAATATCAATAAAATTCAATAATAGTATAACACCGTCAACCCTAATTATGCAATCATAAATTGCGTAATGTTTTTGTATTTAGGAAAAATTTATACAAAATTTTACAAAATTTTCACTTATTTAGCCAAAATACCGTTCTCTACCTGCCTTTTGCCACTCCCAAATACTGTCTGCATTGACAC
>WSNH01000158.1 GCA_013316135.1 Clostridia bacterium | reverse complement strand
CCCTAATTACATTATAACGAAAAATTGTTTAGCAAGCAATATCATTTATTGTTATTTTTACAACTATTATGCTTAAATTAAAAAATTTTGTCTATTGACACTATATTGCCCTTATGTTATAATTTTTATATTAAAATACGAGGGACATTATGAAAAAAAAGAGAATTTTGTCAGTTATGGCATTGACGCTGATTTTGGCTGTGGGATTGAGTATATTCTGCGCTTGCGGAGCGCCGAAAAGCGTTGACGCGACTATATCTAGAGACAAGATGGGAGTCGAGATTGCAGACACAATGTACGGATTGTTTTTGGAAGACATATCCTACGCAGGCGACGGCGGACTCATATCAGAACTCGTCAACAACGGAAGTTTTGAGTATGAGGCCAAAAAGACGGCATACTGGAATATCGACGGCAACGCAGAAGTTAAGAGCGGGAGCGGACTTAATGCTTCAAATCCTTCCTACCTGCATTTATCAGTAGACGGAGAAATAAAACTTGAGAATTTGGGTTATATAGAATATTACGATTATTTGACGGAAAATTACAATCAAGACAAGATGAATACCTCTGATATGGGATTTCACAAAGACGTTGAATACGATTTGTCGTTTTACGTCCGCGTGAATGATTTTGAGGGAACATTGTCGGCGGGACTTTTTTCGCCAAGCAACGGCGAGACTGTCAATTTGACAATTCCGTCTCAAAAGGACGAATGGGTCAAAGTGAGCGGAGTGTTGAAGAGCAAAGCCACAGAGGACGGCGCTTTGGTATTGACGGCGCAAGGCAAAGGCGAACTTGATATCGACTTTGTGTCGTTGGTTCCGCGCGATTCATACGGATATGCAAGAGAAGAATGGAAATACGCATCTTTGCGGGCAGACCTATACGACGCGCTTGCTCAACTTTCGCCTGCATTTGTAAGATTTCCGGGCGGTTGTCTTGCCGAAGGCGACACATTTGAACATCTCTTTGACTGGAAGAAGACCATAGGACCGCTTGAAGAGCGAGAGCAATATCACAATATTTGGCGTGATGAGGAGCACGGCAAATATTACAACAACACTTTTGCGCTTGGCTATCACGAATACTTTCAACTTTGCGAAGATTTGGGAGCGCAGGCTTTACCTATACTCAACGTGGGTATGATATGTCAGTTTCAAGCGAAATATAATCAGAATGCAAATAAGTACGCGCAAGGCAAGATGAGCAAAACCGAGTGGGAGGCATATCTTGACAGCGTTGCATTGAGACCGGGTACGGCGGAGTTTGACTCGTATATTGAAGATATAATGGATTTGATAGAGTACGCAAACGGCGACGCTTCCACTGAATGGGGCGCAAAGAGAGCGCAAAACGGTCATCCCGAGCCGTTTAATATAAGTTATATCGGACTTGGCAATGAGAATTGGGGCGAACTGTATTGGCGTAATTTCGACGCGCTTTACAAAGCCGTCAAGGAGGCTCATCCGGAATTGACTATAATTTCGTCGGCGTCATATCAATTCAGCGGAGAGAGATTCGACGATTGTTGGGAGCATATACACAGTGACTATGCGGACACATTGGTAGACGAGCATTACTACACGTCGCAAAACAAACTTTTCAAGCATAACGACAGATACGACAGTTATGACAGAGACAGCGCCAAAGTATTTGTAGGCGAATACGCTGCAAGCAGTTGGGGTATCGGTAAATATTGGTCGCAGAACAATCTTTGGTCTGCAGTAGAAGAGGCGAGTTATCTGACTGCGCTCGAGCGCAACGGCGACGTAGTAAAAATGGCGTCATATGCGCCTACTTTCGCCAAGATAAACGCGCAGTGTTGGGATATAAATATGATATGGTTTGACTCTCAAGGTATCGTGCTTACGCCAAATTATTTCAATCAAATGCTTTTTGCCAACAATACCGGCAGTAGATATATTGACACGGGTATTACCGCCAAAGGTATTTATTCTTCGGCGTCAGTAGACGAGGAGAGCCAGAGCATCTACGTCAAGATTGTCAACGTAAACGCAAATGCTATGAACGTGGATTTGACATTTGACGGCTTTGGAAAAATCAACGCAAGTTCTATGCAATATATGAGCGGTCCAAGAGCGGCATACAATGCGCCGGATATGACCACCGTTGCGCCTATGCAGGTCGATTGCGCTATCGACGGAGACAGCGTGTCAACAAGAGTGGACGGACAGAGCATAAATATTATCCGTATTTATTATGGCGACAACGACGGATCTTCGGCTTATAATCTGCCGTATTTGCCGCAGAATATGCAAAATGAAATAACTCAGTTTGACTCGTTTGTAATGACTCCAGAATTGGGTTTTGCCGTTGGTATAATAGGCGTATCGGTACTTATTGCGCTTGTTTTTGCAGTGTTGGCTAGAATCAACAAAAAATTGATATACAAAAAGGCTGGAATAAAATAATTCTTCTACAGCCGATACAAATCTTTCAAATGCGCGTAGTGTTGGATGATAGGTGAGATATGACCAAAAGGGAGAAGATTGCAATTTCAATATCGGCAATAATAGGATTTGCGGTGTTCTGCATAGCGCTTGCGCCTATTTGGTTTTTGCTTGGGTATTTATTTGGAGACCATACTTGTTTTGTACGAGTAGAATATAAAGAATTGCCTTATGCAATGGGAGAGGATTATGTATATGTTTCATCTACTTTTTGGGATGAACTGGATTACAAATTAAAAGATTCCGTGTCAATTATGTATAGTGGCAAGTGGGGAAAGTATAACGATAGCAATTTTGAGACGCCGATTCCCAAGACGTGGAATTATCACGCCGGCTTTGAAAAACAATTGGGTGACGAATGTTTCTCAAATATAAATGTTGCTTGCTCTAAAGTTAATATGAAGAACTATGACGAATCGTCATACGACTGCATATATGGAAAATACAAATACAATGTAGATTCTCAAATCGAAAGAGACGGCGAGGGAAATTATGGGTACTATTTAGACTATAACGTATGCGTTGTCGCAGAAAGCGGCAGCATTTGTAATTTCGGCGTAACTATTTACGGCTGTGAAATAGTAGACGAATTATGCCAAGAGACGAAAGAATTTACCTTGAAGTATCAAGAATTTTTTGAGAGTGTGCTTGACAATTTAGTTGGTTATTCACATTTTATTATTTAGGGATTATGATTGGTATTAAATAGATTAATGCATATAACTTTTAAATTGAAAAACTCAAGAGAATAATCGAGGAGTATAGGCAGCAAAAACTAGGAGGCAAAAATGAAAGGGAAGCAAAGAATTGTAGTGATGACGTTGATGGCAATTATGCTAATAACATCAATGAGTATAGTAAGCGGATGTGTGAATCATCTAGAAGACGAAGTGATTATAGGGGACTTTG
>WSNH01000008.1 GCA_013316135.1 Clostridia bacterium | reverse complement strand
TTTATATATTAAGGGCGCGCGAATAGCGCAGGAGGGAAAATTATGAATTTAAGCAAAAAACGCAAACTTGCGACAATCGTTACGCTGTCAGTTATGATTGTTGCGGTGGTTGCAACGGCGTGTATTTTGACTGTCCCCAATTTTTACAGGGGAGGGGAAGATATCGTGCCTACTAATACGGCTGCTTATGGAATGAATGCGCCGGCATACAATAATAGTACCGCATCTATGGTATACGTAAGTATGCAAAACGGTTCAGATGACGGTGATATAAGGGTGCTTTTCCCAAATACCATATATTTAGACAAGACAGAGAGCCTATCTGACGCAGGATATTATATTCTCTATAATACTTGGTCTAATCCAAGCAGCGGCGACAAAGCCAGTACTGTAGTGTTTGATAGTGTTTTAGGATATTATGCTTCTGGCGCAAATGCTCCTGCCGAAAATGCAAATAAAATGAGTTCCGTATTTAATGATTACTCATTTAGCAGATCGCTGCTTACTTCAGGGAACGGTGATAATATTGTAGGTGGCAATGGAACCGAATTATGGGAAAAAAATGGTGCTTCAAATTCCGGTGTTGAAATTCAGGCTAATAAAGGATATAATGTTGTAATCAAGAATCTTCTCAGCGGTTCTATAAAAGACTCAAGTAAAAATTATATTGGAAATGATGCTGTTGTAGGAGATAGCAATTTTAACAATGCTACGTTTGAATTTAAAACTGGAAATCCAATAGGATATCTTAGATGGTATGGATTTGAGTTTGGTAGCGGAACAAAGTGGCGTGATATAAATTCAACTGTAAAAACTGAATTTTCCGGCGGTAGCGGAAAGTTTTACGGCGATATGTCGTCAATTGGCTTATCAAATTTTACAAGTACAAGTTATGCTAATAACATAAGGATCAATATACATATTTACGACAAATCCTCATTAAATACTGCTGTGACCAACTTTAATGACAAGGTGTTGACTGCGTCTAATAAGACAGTTCTCAATAAAATAACCGGTAATGATGACGCGTATAATGCTGCAAAAGCCTACTATGATGAGGCGAGAACTTGCCTTATTACAAGAGAGGTTGATCAAAAAACGATAAACAATTATACAACAGGACTTAATAATTACGTATTTGAACTTGAAAATTTCAGTGAACAAAATCTCCAAGATAATTACAACGGCAACGCTGTAAATATAAGTAAATATTGGACCAGATATGACAATGAATTTTATAATCTTGACATAAACGGAACTACTTCCGGAACGGAAATTAAAAACGCTGATAATAATCAGCCGAAAACTTACAATCTCAAAGTGTCTCCCAAATCTTCCGTTACTCTCAATGCCGGGACAAGTAAAGAAGTTACGTTGAGATTCCGTTGGAAAAACACAAAGAACAATGAGTATAAGAGCATAGGCTCGTTTACTGTCAATCCGGCAGAATTCCAAGTGAGCGGGTTGCAAAAGGTAGTTCAGCAATTTAAGAATGAGAATTATGATATTACGCTCGCGTCGGCAAGTACGACCGGAGCGCTAAACGATAATAATTTCCCAGGATTTGTTTTGCCAAATCAAAATGCAAGGAGTATTTATCTCGTTGTAGATGAGGCGGGCAAAGATATTTCTACGATAGATTGGACGGGATCGTCCAGCGCTGTGTCCGTCAATAAGGACGTGGGCACATATACGGTGTATTATAAGGTCACTGCGCCAAATCATAAGGATTATATAGCAAGTTTTGTCACTGAAATAACTAAGGCGACGATAACTTTGCAATTCGACGTATACGATCACACTTACGGCGACGCGGTTTTGACATCTGACCAAATTGTCGACAATATGTTGTCAAAGACCAAGATCTTTAATGCTACGACTTGGGGAGAGGATGCAAAGAATTACCTTAAGGCAATATTTAACTTTACTGTTGATATACCTGCAGGCTTTATAGACAGCGATGGATTTGTTATTGTTAGAAACGATCACTATACCGTCAATTATGCAATGAAAGCAGACAATCCTTATGCTGAAAACATCGAGACTGTCACCGTTGTTGAAAATTCCAACCGCAACGCTTATCACGTCAATCCCAGACCTGTCACGATTCAGTGGAATTATAAGAATGAGAGCGATATGTATTACAACGGTTCCGGCAATAAGAGACCGGAAGTAGTACTTGTAGGCTCAGATAATTTTGTCGGTAATTCTTCGACGTCGTTATCTTTGGATATAGTTGGTCAAGGACAGCATCCCGACGGTACGATTGTTCCGCTTGTGGGGCACGAGGCTATCTATGCGGGTAAGTATGAAGTAAAAGTTACCTGTACTAACCCCAACTATATGGTGGATTCAAAGTGCGATACTACGAAGAAATTCGATATTTTGCAGCGTCCTATTACAGTTGTGTTGAAAGATCGCGAGAGAGAATACGCAAAAGAGACTACGGCTCCCAACGTATGGAAAAATTATATCGAAACTCTTTTCCCTGCAAATCTAAACAATGCGGTATATACGGTGACTTCTGTCGCAAGCGGTAATGCGCTCGTGGAAACTGCGCCAAGCGTATTTGAGATTGGTCTTAATGTTACGGACAATGATTACACTTCTAAAAATGATGCGGAGAAATATTATAAAGTAAACGAAGCGGGTTATGACCTTACGTTGACTTGCATCAACAAAAACTATATTTTTACAGACGATACAAAGGGAGCAAAATTCTATGTAACTCCTGCGCCTATAGACTTGGATTTGCAGACTATTGCAAGCAAAGTTTACAATGGGGCAGAGCAAGAAATTTTAATGCCCAACAACAATACCGTCGTTACGCTTCGCGGATATGAGGCAGCCCATAGAGAAAGCGTTGAGATATTGTACAGCGCTACTCAAGACGGTACATATTCCAGTACGCCTTTGACAATGAAAGATTTCGGCTCAATGGAAGTTTGGTATAAAGTTACCGCTGACAACCACAAGGAAAATAACGGACACTTCACCGCGCAAATTACCAAAGCTCATATCTATGTCGATGTGACAAAGAAGGCTAGCGCGACGTACGGAGACGAATTGCCTACGTCAGAGTGGCTTATCGAAAATCTCGGTATCACCTTTACGTGGTCAAACGAAGCCAACAAGTTTGATTTCTCAAATGAAATGGAATTTGTTCTGCTGGACGTAACCGATCGCAGAGCAAACGTGGGTGATTACAGTGTGACTTATTCCTTTAAAGAAGAGAAATACCGCGAAAATTATATTATAGATTACGTAAGAGAATCTGCAAACGTATATGTCTATACGATCAATCCTAAGCCTTTGTATATAGAATGGTCACAATCGGGTGACAATTGGTCAGAGGACGGCAAGAAGTATACCTATGACGGCAATACTCCTGTTGTAAGACCTGTCGCGCCTGATATGTATGATGGCAAAGAGAATGTTGTTGTCATTGACGATGGCAATCGCGATAATATATCTTTGTCTCCGATAGTCCTTACCGGTTCTGTCAAGGGCACTTATACAGCCACGACGTCTTTGACGAATTCGCAAAATGCAGCAAATTATACACTCGTAAATCCAAGCGCCGATTTTGAGGTGGTTGCAAGGAGAGTGGAGATTTACGTTCAGAATCAAACTGCTACTTACGGCAATGCTTACACAGTTCCGTTGGGCAGAGCATTGGTATCTCCTACCGACGCAAACGCAATGTGGGCTTATGCAAATTCAGATAACAGCGCTCACTTTATTGGCGACCACTATTCGAGTTATTGCCTTACGTCCGACGCTAGACGCGCCGAAGGCGAGCCGCTTGTAGACGCAGGAGAGCACGAAATTAGAGTTGAGCCTCTTGCAAACGCCAACGCTGATATCACCAAGAACTATGAGGTATCTGTCGTTAAAGAAGGCGCTCCTGATAATATGCAAGCAATATTTGAGATTACGCCTGTAGACATTCACTATATGGGCAGACAGTTCAATATTGACGCTGATAAAAAAGACGAAGAGCAACAATTCGTTACGGCTGAGCAGATCAAAGAGAGAATATACACAAGTTACGGAACTCCTATAAGCGAATTTAGCGTCCGTATGACTGATCTTTATAAGAATGACGGTACTGAAGACGTTGAGTTTAGTGAAAGTCTCAATTTTGTATCGAAAACTAGCGTGCCAGAATCAGTCGGCAGATACTATGTATGGGTAGAAATCAAACACCGAAATGCCAAGGGTAACTGCAACTACAATGTGTTTACCGCAAAGGTAGAAGTCAATATCTTGACAGGTTGGATATCTATCGTCATAAGCGAGGGCATCAAGAATGCTGAATACGGTGAGAAAACTCACTCTTCGCAGAAGTTGGTTGATGACTTGGTTTTCTCGGAAATCAGCGGCATACCGGCGTCGGATACTCCGGGAGATTACAAAGGTTTCGAAGACGCTCTTGCTGATTTGAAGAAATTTGTTGCCGACGGCAACGTGACTTTCTTCGTAGGCGTGGGCAATACAGCCGACAAGATGACAGACAACCTTTCTTACGGCGATTATTCGATATATATTGAAGTTAAAGATAGTTTTGAGTATCAGAATTTCCGTTTCTTGCCAAAGAATTCGGGAGACGTTCATACATCCAATATCAACGCTTATAAGGTAGGCAAGAGATATATTGATATTGATTGGGGAGAGATGGACGAAGTATACGGAGAGCACGGCGATACATCCAACAGTCATACTTATACGCTTAAACATCTTTATGGTGATGATAAAGTTGACGTGAATATTGCATATTATATGCTTGTAGGCGATAATATTTGGCAACCGGTCGGCGGACACGTAAAAAACGTCGGCACTTATAAAGCAGTCGTTGAGGGTGTGTCACATAATGATTACCAACTCCCCGAAACTACGCTCGAAACAGTCTTCCAAGTTACGGCAAGACCTATTACGCTTGATATCGTGGCGCGCGAACTCGTATACGGCTTGTCGGTCAACGCTACGCGAGGAGGCGTCAATGACTTCCTCAACAGAGCAATCGAAGGTCAGACTTTCTATTCAATTGCTTCAAGCAGTGAATATAATAGTTTTGCTTACAGAGAAGACGCCTCTAACATCTTTAGATTTAAGATTGGCGATTATACGTTGGCTGATGGACTTAATTATTTATCTGCAGGTACCTATGATATTTTGGCAGAAAGTATCAATGACAACTACAATATAAGTTATACAAAAGCAGGTGTCTTAACTGTCACGAAGTCTACCGGCGTGTCATACGGTCAGCAACAGATTGGGTCTGCGACCTACAACGGCGGAGATATTACAGTTGCTCCTGAAAACGTATTGAACAACATTTCACTGGCAGGCGACGGCGCTAAACTCAATAGCGGAGTCACCGTAGAGTATAAGTTGGCTGACGACGACGTTAGCAAGTACAGTGCAGATTACGCAATAGAATCTGCGCTCAGAGGCGTGTACTCAGTCAATATTAAGGTCGACGCTCCAAACCACGAAATAGCAGTATTTACAGTAAGTTTTATCGTTGAGAGAGCGGTTGTAGTTATCAATATGAAGTCTACTACGAAGATTTACGGCGACACCGAGGATGAGTTGTTTGCTCAAGACGGCGAAGTAAATAATTTCAGCGATTGGCTGAAAAAGCATTGCCAAATAGAAATAAAGGCTTATGACGAAAAAGGCAATGATATAACCGTGGCAGGTCTTGAGGACGACTTTGTATTCAAAGTAATCCAAAAAGGACAGGGCAACGGCGACGCGCTTGCAGTAGGCAAGAATCCTATAGGTACGTATAGAGTATATCACTGCAACAATGATACGCTTGAGGATACTAAGTATATTATAGATTATTATCAAGCGCCGGACGCCGAGGCTAAGTGTAACGCTGAGGCTTATGAGATAATAAAAAGAGAAGCCAGAGTGAATTGGGAGTTCAATGGCGCTATCGACGTAGACAATCACAAATTTGAATACTCCAACAGCGCTCATGATATCAAGGCTTATATCACACTTGTGGGCGAGAGCGTTCCGACGAGCGTTCCGACGACGAGCCTTGCAAGAGGAAGTTATTCCGACAAGGAGAGAGCGATTGCTATCAACGCAGGTTTGTATACAGAAAAAGTTGAGGTAGATCCATCATTTGCGCTCTATGCTCAGTTGGGCAACTATTACTTCACCAACGATACGTTCGACTTTGAAATCGTTGCGAAGAAAGCTACCGTAACCATCAAAAATCAATCTTTCACGTACGGCGCTGAGGCAACAAAAGTCGGAGAGTGGAAAAATCATATAGAATATCAAAGCGACGTAGAGTTTGTCGGTCAACCTATTCAATTGACTGTGGTTGCTACAACTGACAAAACGTATTACAACGTGGGCAAATATCATATCGTCGGTCAAAATACGTCTCCCAACTATGAAGTTACGTTCAAGGGCGAAGGAAGCAACGAAGAATTTGCGATTTTTGAAGTAACCGCCGCTACGATTGGAATCAATTTGGCAAAACATTCGGTAGAGTACAACGGCAAAACATTCAGCGCCAATGTGAAGAATATTTTGGCAAGCGAAAATGCTTACACAATTGTAGGTGACTGGAATGACGCAAAAGTTACTTATAAGCAAGCCGATGGACAATACTCGAGCGCAATACCTACAGTTGACGGCGTGACTGGTAGCGAAGGTTTTAATATTGATTATAGGATAGAACTTGCCAACCACATCACCCAAGACGGAACGATAACTATTGAGGTTCGCCCGGCAAGCGTCGTTATTAAAATTTCCAAAGGCGCAACAAGCGTATACGGAGACGATTTGCTTTCTTCGGATAAGTTGTTTGAGATGACGAATGCTACTTTGGATAGCGACGCGTCTTCGATCAACGTAGATATCAAGACGATATTGACGCTTAAAGTTGACGCTAGCGGTAAAGTAAACGTAGGAACTTATAATATTGAGGCTCAATTGTTGCCGGAGTATAGCAATCTGTATACGGTAAGACTCGTAGACGAAGTTGACGCTTACGAAGTCACCGCAAGAGAATTGAAGGTAACGTGGAATTATACCGATGCATTTGAGTACGATGGCAACAGACATATCGTTACGGCTACTCTTGAAGGCGTACTCACAGGCGATAGCGTCGAAGTTGGCAACTATCAGGGCAACAGCGGCGTCAATGCCGGCAGTTATACGGCAATTGCCGCAGGTTTGACTAACAGCAATTATACGCTTGGCAAAGATGATACGCGTGTTTGGAAGATTGCTCCAAAGGCTATTGAAGTCGATTGGGTAGCGGGTGACTTTACATACAACGGAGAAACTCACAATCTCGATACACCGACTATTAAAGAAAACCAGTTGGTTTCCAATGATAGTTGCGATATTATAGTGGTTGCTAAAGAAAACGTAAAAGCAGGTCCTCATACTGCTACTGCCGAAGCCGTCAATAAAAACTATGTTATCAAGAACAGTTCGTTTAATTTCGTTATCAAGCCTGCTCCTATAAGCATTACTTGGGACGAAACGGCTTTGACTTACAACGGTACAGAGCAAGCGCCTACGGCTATTGTTGTCGCAGGACAACTCTTTGGAGACGACGAGTGTAAAGTGGTAGTTAGCGGGGCTAAAGAGAATGCAGGCGAAAACTATAAGGCTACTGCTACGCTTGACAACCCCAACTATATTATTGCAGACAATGCTACCAAGGCGTTTTCAATTGCAAAGAAGGCTATCACCTTTACTTGGATGGAGCAGACTAAGAACCTTACTTATACCGGCGAACAACAACTTCCGACTGCAGTCGCTGTCGGCGCAGTTGAAGGCGACGTTGTTGAGTTTGAAATTACTGTCGGCAACGAAAACGACGGTATCAACGTCGGTGAATATACCGCTGTCGTAACTGGAGTTAAGTCATCCAATCCCAATTATGTAATAGATACTATAAAGCAGACAAGTATGTCGACAAATTATACGATTGTAAAGGGCACTAACGAATTTATCTCCCTTACCGCTCCCGATAAGACGGTCGACAAGTTGCCGTGGAGCGATAGTGATAAGCCGCAGTCTAAGTGGGGCGAAGTAGTTGTCAAGTATTATACCGACGCTGCTTGCACGCAAGAGGTGACGGATATAACTAGCGCAGGCGAGGGTACATATTGGGTAGTGGTTTCTGTCGCAGGCACCAATAACTATGACGAAATCAGCCAGATCTTTGAGGTTGCGCTTGAGGGCGGTTTGAATGTTGTGATTGTTATTGTCGGAGCAATTGTTTCACTCGTATTGCTAGTTGGCGCGCTTGTAGTAGTAAAATTAACTAATAAGAAAAAACAACAAGGAGGCGCTGTATGATAAATTTGATAGGCGCACTTACTCTTACAGCAAAACTCGGCATTTGCATTGCAGTATTCGCAGTGTTGATCGTCGCAGAAATACTTGCATTGGTTATGCTGGTAAAGTGGAAAAAGAATTATAAATCGGTTGTTGCCGCTGATAAGACAGGCGACACGCAAAATACGATTGAGGACACATCTCAAAGCGCTCAAGAGGCAGTTGTCGCAGACGCGTCTGCCGAAAATTCTCAAGAAAGCGAAATCGAGGAGACTACGTCCGCTCAAGAGCAGGAGACTGAGAGTCCAGTCGAAGTTGATTCTGCCGAAAGCGCTCAACTTAAATCCGTAGAGGAGGTTTCTGCCCAAGACGAGGACGGGCAACTTGCAGAAGAAAAGCAAGAGATTGCTGAGGAAAAATCGACAGTCGCAGAAGAAACTCAAGAAGAGACAGTCGAGTCAAATGATAATAAGTGGTCGGCATTTGCTTTTGCTCCCATTATGTTGTTATCTACGACTGCGCAAGTGACGTCTTTGAGATATCTTTTGTATGCTTTGATTGGCGTATCAGTAGCGCTTGCCGCCGCTGTGCTTGCCACTGCAGTTATCTTTTCAAAGTCTTTGACCAAGGCTCCAAAAGAACAGCCTGCAGAACAGCCCGCTCAAGAGCCTGTTGAGGAAACAGCGCAAGAAGAGTCTCAACCTGTCGAAGATATCGTCGAGGAAGAGCCGGTAGAAGAACTCGCAGAACAAGTCGAAGAACAAATAGTTGAAGACGAACTTACTGCAGAAGAAGCCGAAGAGCCAATCGTCGAAGAAGAGCCAATCGTTGAGGAAGAGCCAATCGTCGAGGAAGAGCCTGTCGTCGAGGAAGAGCCAATCGTCGAGGAAGAGCCTGTCGTCGAGGAAGAGCCTGTGGTCGAGGAAGAACCTGTGGTCGAGGAAGAACCTGTGGTCGAGGAAGAACCTGTGGTCGAGGAAGAACCTGTGGTTGAAGAGCCTAAGCCGCGCGTTAAGAGAGCGCCTGCTCCTAGAGAACAGACTATGGTTGTAGACGACGTTCAATATATCATAAAAGATGATAGATTCCTATTCAATCCTCAAGATGACGGCTGGTATATTTTGCTTGAGAAGACCTTTACGGCAAAACTTATCCAGGCAGACGAATACGTCAAGGATTACTATACCGAAATCAAGAATGAATTGCTCTCTTATAAGAAAGTTCACGCAAGAATGAGCAGAAAGCGCGAGAGTTTCAACCTTGGCAGAGTTTGTATTGCTCGTATGACGATTAGAGGTAAGACATTAAGATTGCACCTTGCTCTTGACGCTAAGGATTATGAGGAGACTAAGTACAAGGTAGAAGATACGTCGCAAATCAAGTCTTTGGCAGACACTCCGCTGATGTACAGAATTAAGAATGACCGTAGACTTAAGTATACCAAGGATCTCATTGCCGATGTAATGGCAAAATTCGGAGTGGAGAAGCAAGAAATCCAGCCTGTTGATTACACTTCTATGTATCCTTATGAAGAGACTCCGCCTCTTATCGAGAGAAGACTTATTATTCAAAGACGCGTAAAAGGCAAAGTGCCGGAGGGCAATGGATTTGACTTTGCGCAGAAGACCTTTAAGGCAAAACTTATTCAGTCGGACGAGACTGTGAAAGAGTATTATTCTCATTTGAAAAATGAATTGCTTGCTCACAAAAAGGTTCACGACAGAATGAGTAAAAAACGCGAGAGTTTCCGTTTTGGCAGAGTTTGCGTTGCTCGTATGGCAATCAGGGGTAAGACGCTCAGACTTTATCTTGCGCTCAATCCTCAAGATTACGTGGATACAAAATACAAGTTCGAGGATGTTTCTGACGTCAAGTCATATGCAGATACGCCGTTTATGATGAAAATCAAGAATCCGCGTAGGTTGAAGTACGCAATGGAACTTATTGATGTCGTTATGGACAACGTAGGCGCAACGCTAAAGCGTGATTTGCACGAGACTGATTATGTTGCAGATTTGTCTTTTGAAAGCATTGAAGAGTTGATGGAGAAAGGACTTGTAGTCAACGTGCACGTCAAAGGTAATTCGTTTGTAGCGCAGCACTTCTCATTCAAGGCAAAGGATGAAGACGCAGAAGACGAGGTTGCGTCAGACGAAGACAACGACTAAGTTATTCAGTCATATTATGACGGAGAGAAATCTCCGTCTTTTTATTTAATGAAGTCTAAAATATATTAGACTTTTTGATTTTTTTACATTGTTTAGAATGAATTTGTGCGGTTCGAGATTTTCCCCGATTCAACTTACTCTTTAGACTAAATGATATTTTAGAGCAATTGGCTTTATCTATTCAAAATATCGACAAAATAAGTTCTTATTTTATTATATTTGCTAATTCATTGACGTTACTATAATGTATAATGCCAAGGAAGGAGATTTTTATGGCAAGAAAAATAGTCGTCACGTCAGGCAAAGGCGGAGTGGGCAAGACAAGCGTACTTGCAAGTCTCGGGATATGCCTTGCCACTCGCGGCAAAAGCGTGCTTATGATTGACGGAGACGTCGGACTCAATAACTTGGACGTTGTGATGGGTATGGAAAATCGCGTCGTATACGATATGGCTGACGTAATCGACAACAAGTGCCACATCAATCAGGCTCTTTTGCAAGAAGATGGACTTGGACTTTATTTGTTGCCGTCGGCGCACGCGTATAGTAGTGAGAAACTCACAAGCGCGGCTTTTGGAGAATTGATCTCGCGTATTGAGAGTATGTTCGATTTTATTCTAATCGATTGTCCTGCCGGCATTGACGGAGGATTCCACAGGGCAGTAAGTTGCTCCGACGAAGCTATTGCCGTCACAACTCCGCATATTCCCGCTATCAGAGATTGCGACAAGGTATTGGGACTGCTTCGCAGTTACAAACTTAATTCTATCAATCTTATCGTCAATAGAGTGCGAGGCGACTTCGTTGTGTCGGGCAAGATGATGGGCGGCGGAGAAATATCCAAACTGTTGCGCTGTCCGCTAATAGGAGTGGTGCCTGAAGACGATACAATTACCGTGTATTCCCAACTTGGCAGAATAGGAATGAACACGTCTTCTTCGCGCGACGCAATAGATATGATAGCCTGCAATATACTCAACAATACATTTAAGTTGTACGATGTGACGAAGGGACATAGGGGTATAATAGGCAAAATAAAGAGATTGGTATCGGGCAGGTAGACAGATGAATGAAAGCAAAATGATGGAAAGACGCCTCAAGAAAGTGCTTATGCAAGACAAAATCAACGCTTACGAAGGTCTCACGAGGGCGTTGGAAGGCGATTTGAGAATACTGCTTGGGTGCTATATGAATCTTTGCGGAGACGTCAATATCAATATTGACGTGCTTGACGGCGGAGAATACCAAATAAATATATCTGCAAAGGCAGACAATATCAACGCTCCGAATATTATCTGAAAAATTTTTAAATTTAAGTCATATATCAGCGTCAATACAAATAAACTATACTATCTTATGTATAGGAGTTTGTTATGAAATACGACGATTGCAAAATTACGGAAAGCGTAAGTTTCCCCAACCAAAATATCACACGCGCTAAGGCTGCGCCTAAGAAGAAAAAAGTCAACGCTTTGGACGTGTTTATCGTTCAGGCGCTAATTTGCGTAGGTATTAGTTGCGGAGTGTTGATTTCTCGCATAATCGAAATGGGTTTTTAAAGCGTGAAAATAAAGTTGCATCCGCTCTTTTGTCTTCTTGCGGGAGTGTTTATCGTATTGGGACAATTTGAGTTGCTGTGCGGATATCTTGTGAGTATCGTTGCGCACGAAGTCGCTCACAATAGAATGGCAAAATTGCGGGGCTACGGTATGGGCGTAATTACTATTATGCCTTACGGCGGGGCTTTGGAGTGCGGAGACGACTACAACGACGTTGACAACATACTTATTGCGCTGTCGGCGCCGCTGTTTAATCTGGCTGTTGCGACATTTATAGTAGCGCTTTGGTGGCTTATACCAGACATATATAATTATACGCTAGATCTTTGCATTGCAAATCTATCTTTGGGACTTGTCAATCTCTTGCCGCTATATCCTCTCGACGGCAGCAGAGCGGTCATATCTCTCGTTAAAAAGAAGACTCGCGCTGTAAAGATACTCAAGTGGCTTACGGTTGTGATGGGCGCGATTATGCTTGTAGGCGGGATTGTCTTGACTTTCTTTACGCTAAATATCACTTTGCCAATATTCGGACTGTTTTTGATACTCAGCGGTATTTTCACGAGCAGAGGACAGAATTATTATCACCTTGCCAACAGCCGTCCATTCGTCAAGGATTATACGCAAGGCTTGTTGGAAGAGGTTGTATATATATCCGGCGACAGTCCGCTTTTTAAATTCTTGCGATATTTAGGCAGGGATAAGATATGCAGATTTATAGTCATAGACGGCAATGGCGACAAAATGTGCACAGTCGAAGAGCGTACGCTTGAGAAGTTGTGTATGACGCACGAATTAAATGTGAGCATAATCGACGCATTGCAAGATTATGCTCAATAATCGCATATCAAAATGTCTTATAAATATTTGATTTTTTAAAATACCTTGCAAAAGCAGGGTATTTATATTATAATATAATTTGTACTTGACTTACTTTTGCGAGAGTCGGGTTTTATTAAGAGCAGAGGGTGGTTTATGTATTACGCAGGTGTGGATATTGGCGGAAAGAATACCAAGATGGGCATTGTTGACGATTTTGGCAATGTGGTTTCTTCTATGACCTATAGGACAGAAAAGGAAAGGGGTTATGACGCTATATTACTTGATATGATAAGCAATATCAATTCGTTGTGTATGGAAGCAGGCTTTGATTTAAAGGAACTTTCGGGTATCGGCATAGGCGTGCCGGGTATTGTTAATTCCAGAGCAGGACTTGTTATGTCGTGCGCTAATCTCAATTGGAAGGGCGTAGACCTTGCCGGAGACGTCAAGAATTTGACCGGTAAAGTATGCAAGGTTTGCAATGACGCAAATTGCGCGGCGTTGGGTGAGCAACGCTTCGGCAGTGGTAAGAACTTTAAAAATCTTGTGTTTATCACGCTTGGCACCGGCGTTGGATCCGGAATAATATTGGATGGCAAACTTTTTGAAGGATTGGGTTGCGCAGGCGCCGAGGCAGGGCATATGGGAATACAGATAGACGGAGGCAAGTGCGCTTGCGGCAACAAAGGCTGTTGGGAAGAATTTATTTCCGCAAAGGCTTTTGTTGAGCAGACGAGAGTTGCAATAGAACAAAATCCCAATAGTTTGCTTGCCGAGATTTGCAAATACGGCATAAGCGGTAAGTCGGCTTTCATTGCCGCGCGAGAGGGCGATAGCGTTGCAAAAAACGTGGTCGACAAGTATATCGGTTACGTTACGTACGGATTGATAGGCTTGACTAATATACTTCATCCGCAAGCCTTCGTACTTGGCGGAGGAATTGCCAACGAAGGAGCGGAACTCATCTTGCCTGTCAAGAGTATGCTCAACGAATATATTGATAACAACGGTTTTTATCCCTACGTCGACGTCGTAGGAGCCAGTCTTGGCAACGACGCAGGTTATATGGGAGCGGCTGCGCTGGTAATGTGAGTTATGTGGGACAAACTTAAAGACATCTTATTACAAGTTCAAAAGCCTGCGCGTTACGTGGGCGGAGAATACAATTTACCCGATATGGACAAGCCCTGCAAGGAAAGGGTCTTATTGTGTTTCAGCGACAAATATGAAGTGGGTATGAGCAATATCGGCACGAGGATTTTGTATCATATGCTCAACGATATGCAAGACGTTGTTTGCGAACGCTGTTACGCACCCGATTTAGATATGGCGGGACTTTTGAGAAAAAACAATTTGCCTTTGTTTTCCATTGAGACCAAGCGCGATGCAAAATCTTTTGACTTGATAGGTTTTTCAGTCCAGTTTGAATTACAGTTTACCAATATTGTTTATATGCTTGACTTAATGGGCGTGCCATATTTTGCAAGCGAGAGAGGAGAGGAATATCCTCCTATAGTTGCAGGAGGTCCGTGCGTTGTCAATCCTATGCCGTTTGCGCCTTTTTTCGACGCGGTACTTATAGGCGAGGGAGAGAAAAATCTCAAAGAACTCACGTTGTTGCATTATGAGTGCAAAAGTCAAGGCTTGTCAAAGCAAGAGTTTTTGCGGCGCGCAAGCAGTCTTGACGGCGTGTACGTACCTTCTCTTCACAATTCCACCAAGAGAGCCGTAGTCGCAAATTTAGACGAGGCTTATTATCCCACCAAGATATTAGTTCCTAATTGCGACATCGTCCACGATAGGTCGTCTATAGAACTTTTTAGAGGTTGCGCCAACGGTTGTAGATTTTGTCAAGCGGGATTTTATTACCGTCCTATAAGGGAGCGTAGCGTTGATACGTTGGTAAAGCAAGCGTGCGAACTTATGGATAACACGGGATATGACGAATTGGGACTTTTGAGTTTGAGTACCGGCGACTACTCCGGACTTAAAGATCTTGTCGACAAAATAAAAGTCGAGGCGGATAAACGAAAAGTAAAGGTAGCATTGCCGTCTTTGCGTCTTGACAGTTTTGAGGCGGAAATATACGAAGAGATACAAGGCGCGTCATTGACGTTTGCGCCGGAGGCCGGTACTCAGAGATTGCGCGACGTTATAAATAAGAATATCAATGAAGAGGACATCTTGTCTTCGCTTACGACGGCAATGAAGTATGGGGTGAAGAATGTAAAACTTTATTTCATTATGGGATTGCCTACAGAAACGCAAGAAGATTTACAAGGTATCGTAGATATAGTTCATCTTATCAAGCGATTGCACGCTCAGTTTGGAACTTCCAAGTTGCTCAACATAACCGTTTCAACTTCTATATTTATACCAAAACCCCTTACGCCTTTCCAATGGGAAAGACAGATTTCTATGCAGGAAATGCTTGACAAGCAAGCGTTTATGAGAGAAAAATTGCGTATGAAAAACGTCAAGTATTCTTGGCACGGCGCGGAATCGTCTATTATAGAAGCAATCTTTGCAAGAGGAGATAAATCTCTTGCTAAGGCTATTGTTAAAGCGTATGAACTTGGGTGCGTATTTGATTCTTGGAGCGAAAATTTCGATTACGGCAAGTGGATTCAAGCATTTGAACTCAGCGGCGTTGAATACAAAAAATTTTTGGATGGATTTGATGAAGACGAGGAGTTGCCTTGGGATATTATCGACAATGGCGTAACTAAGTCTTATCTTCTCAAAGAGCGCCATAAGGCGTATGAGGGCGTTTGTACGTCCAACTGTCTCAAGAAATGCAACGGTTGCGGAGCCAACAGATTGGAGAGGTGCCGTATATGATAATTCTCAAGCATTATAAGGTCGACGACGTGAGTTACGTATCTCACAAAGATATTCTGCGCGTGTTGCAAAGAGGTCTTAAGCGAGCCGGCGTAGACGTCAAATATTCTCAAGGCTATGTGCCTCATATGCTGACCTATACTTCCACTCCCGTGCCGCTTGGAGTGCAGTCTGTCGCCGAGTATTTTGCCGTAGAGTGCAACCATATAGACAAGGACGAGATGCTTGCAAGATACAATTTGTCAATGCCAAAAGGTATGCGCGCAGTGGCGAGTTTTTATAGAGATAAAAATCCAAATCTTGCAGCTATAGTTTCTGCAAGCGATTACGAGGCTGCGAGCGCTGACGTCTTGCCTAAAGAAATCGAGGGGATTACGAATTGTCAGAGTTATGTCATATCTACAAGCAAAAAGGGTGAAACCGTGCAAAAGGACATCGCGCCGTTGATATTTGCATTGCGAGTGGAGGGCAACAGACTGTTTATGCGACTTGCAAGCGGCAATTCTAACTTGCGCGCAGACAGCGTGGTTAATCATCTTAATAAAAATTTCGGGGTAAATATCAAAATCAACGATATTTGCCGTACGGCGCAATTGGTAGGCGTGAAAGATAAATTTGTCGACGTGGAGGAATTGCTTAAATGAAAGATATCTTGATAAGCGTCAATCCAAGCGATACGCAGGTGAGTATAGTATCTGACGGCGAACTTGTTGAGTTCTGGGTAGAGCGCAAAAATATGACGAGATTAGTCGGCAATATTTACAAAGGCAGGGTGCAAAACGTGCTCAACGGTATGCAAGCGGCCTTTGTAAATATAGGCTTGGAGCGTAACGCGTTTTTGTATGCGGGAGATACTCTTGAATACGGCGAAATACTCAAAGACGTCACGGATAAAAAACTCAATCTCAAGGCTGGCGATAATATTCTGTGTCAAGTCACTAAAGAGCAATTTGGTTCCAAGGGCGCAAGGATAACTATGAACGTTACTTTACCGGGTAGATCAGTTGTGCTTATGCCGCAAATAGATTACGTCGGAGTAAGTCGTAAAATCACTGACGAAGCAGTCAAACAACAACTTATGGACTTTGTCAATAGTATTAAGCCTGATGGATACGGAATAATTCTCCGTACGCAGTCCGTAGATTGCAGCAAAGAGGAGATTCAAGAGGAGATACAGGAACTTGTCGCAAAGTGGCAGGAGATAAAGAAAGCCAATATGACCAAACCGGCCGGCTCGCTGATATACAAAGAAGAAGGCGTGGCAATACGAGCAGTTCGAGATATGCTGCGCGACGATGTCGATCACATAATTATCAATGATAAGAAGTTGCTTGAAGAATTTAAAATAGCTTTTTCTGCGCTCAATGATAAAAAGCCCGATTTATTTGTGCTGTACGAAGGAAAGGAGAGTATGCAAAAGAAGTTCGGCTTGCTCAAACAGATAGAAGGACTTCTTCAACGCAAAGTTGTGCTTGCCAACGGCGCTTATCTTATAATAGATCATACGGAAGCGTTGACGGTAATAGACGTAAATACCGGCAAATACGTCGGCGAAAAGAATTTGGAGCAAACAGTATTCGAGACAAATTGTATTGCGGCAAAAGAGATTGCCCGACAACTGCGCGTACGTAACATAGGCGGTATAGTCGTCATAGACTTTATTGATATGGATAATCCAGAGCATAATCAGAAGGTGCTTGACGTATTACAAGATGCTCTTGCGTTGGACAGAACCAAAACTTCGCTCATAGGTATGACGCCTTTGGGACTTGTGGAGTTGACGCGTAAAAAGACTAGGAGTATGCTTGAGAGCGTAATGTTGCAGACTTGTCCTTATTGCGAAGGTAACGGCTACGTGCTGTCAGACGAGGTTATGGCAGGTATGCTTAAGAACAAACTCAACGACGTCTTTGCCTGCGAAGACAACAAAGCAGTGCTTGTCACAGTTGCGCCAAGCGTATTCAATAAGATTTTTGCCTATAGACTTTTGGAGAAAGAGTGCGCGGGCGAATGGCGTGATAAGAGAATTTATCTCACTCCCGACGATAGAATGCATATTGAGAAGATTGACATCAAAGTATTGTGTGGCGCGGTGTTAGATTTGCCGGATAAGGCAAAAATGCTGTATTAAAAGTTTGGCTCAAAACGAGTGAAATTTCAAGTTTGTGTCACCTCGACCGTAGCGGAGAGGTCTCTATCCGATTATTGTAAAGGCTTTGAGAAAAGCAGAGAAGTCCAATAGCGTAACATAGAAATATAAATTATTAACTGTAAATAAAAATGCATATCTTATGTGATATGCATTTTTAGATATGTTTTATAGAAAAAATAAAACGCCGCTCTTAGGAGTGGCGTTAAACTATTTTTTGCTTATATTATACTTCTTTTGCGTAAACGCTAACTTGTTTTTTATCTTTGCCTTTGCGCTCAAATTTTACTACGCCGTCGATAAGCGCGTAGAGAGTGTCGTCCTTGCCGATGCCGACATTGTTGCCGACGTGGAACTTGGTGCCTCTTTGTCTAACCAAGATATTTCCGGCCAAAACGAATTGACCGTCGGATCTCTTTGGTCCAAGTCTCTTTGATTCGGAGTCTCTGCCGTTTCTTGAACTACCTACACCTTTTTTGTGAGCGAAGAGTTGAATATTTATAAACATATTATCTTACCTCCAATTCTATAAAATCAGAAAAGCCTTCGTGCAAATCTGCTATTCCCAACATCATTGTATTGAGTATAACGTCGCAGTCGTGCCTTGTCGCTTTGTCGAGATTTTTGGGGAGAGTGGCTTTGAGATAACCTCTTTTGTCGTCAGTCTTATAATCTAAGTTGACGCCTGCTACGCTAAAAAGCCCCAAAATTGCCGTCTGTACTATTGACGAAAGGGCAGAGCATACAATATCTTCTCCTTGCACTCCATAGCCAGTGTGCCCTTCGCACTCTATCTCAACAATGCTGTTGTTTTGTTTTGTTACGAATATCTTGGTCATTACGCCTTGATTTCTGCGATTTTCAACGCAGTGAAAGGTTGTCTGTGACCTTGACGCTTGCGCTCATTTTTCTTGGACTTATACTTGAAAACTACTATTTTCTTTGCTTTGTCCTGAGCAACAACTTCGGCAACGACCTTGGAATTTTCCACTTCTTTGCCGCAAGCTATTTTGCCGTCATTGTTGAGCATAACAACGTCAAGTTCTACCTTAGCGCCAATCTCTTTGTCGATCTTCTCGACTTTGATGATTTCGTCCTTGGCTACCTTGTATTGTTTGCCACCTGTCAAAACTATTGCGTACATTTAATACCTCCTCTTACCAGTCTCGCTGAAACGGGTGGTCTATGACACTTTACAACCCTACTCACGCGGCTCAATGAGTATGTTAGCATAAATTCAAAACCTTGTCAATTAAAATTATCTAATTATATTTATTATTATAATAGGGGTAATTATTTCTATATATTTATTTCACGTTGAGCAGAGCGTAACGCGCTCTAATAGATATTGTCGGAATTATTGTTTTATATGTATGATTGCTATTGTAGCATAATGCAATTTAACAGACGTTGTTGAACTTACATTA
>WSNH01000157.1 GCA_013316135.1 Clostridia bacterium | reverse complement strand
TTGTAAATAAAAAAGTCGCTTCTATGAACAAAGATTTTATCAGTATCAGCGAAATGCACAACGTCGTTGAATACGCTCTTGAATCGCTCAACCCCGCTGTAGCCAAGAGTTATAAGGATTACCGCAATTACAAACAAGATTTCGTACATATGCTTGACGAGGTATATAAAAAGAGCCAAGCCATTATGTATATAGGCGACAAGGAAAATTCCAATTCCGATTCTGCGCTCGTATCAACAAAGAGAAGTCTTATATTCAATCAACTCAATAAAGAACTCTATCAGAAGTTCTTCTTGACAAAAGACGAATTGCAAGCCTGCCGCGACGGATATATCTACATTCACGATATGTCCGCAAGAAGAGACACTATGAACTGCTGTCTCTTTGACGTAGCGACCGTACTCAAAGGCGGATTTGAAATGGGCAACATTTGGTACAATGAGCCAAAGACCCTTGACGTGGCTTTTGATGTAATCGGAGATATAGTCCTCTCTGCGGCAAGTCAGCAATACGGCGGATTTACCGTGCCTCAAGTAGATAAGATACTTGAGCCTTATGCAGAAAAAACTTTCCAAAAACAATACGATAGATATATCGGTATGGGGCTTACCAAAGAAAAAGCCGAAGAAGAAGCAATCAAAGACGTACGCAAAGATATGATGCAAGGCTTCCAAGGCTGGGAATACAAATTCAACACAGTTGCGTCTTCAAGAGGCGATTATCCGTTTATTACAATCTCCGGAGGTCTGGGAACATCAAGATTTGCCAAAATGGCAAATATATGTATGCTTGAAGTTCGCAAAGGCGGACAAGGCAAGAAGGAATGCAAAAAGCCGGTGCTTTTCCCCAAGATTGTATTCTTGTATGACGAAAACTTGCACGGTCCCGGCAAAGAACTCGAAGACGTATTCGAAGCCGGCGTAGACTGCTCTTCCAAGACGATGTATCCCGATTGGCTGTCTTTGACAGGCGAAGGATACGTTGCAAGCATATACAAAAAATACGGCGAAGTAATATCCCCTATGGGTTGCAGAGCATTCCTCTCACCTTGGTACGAAAAGGGCGGAATGTATCCTCAAGACGAAAACGATAAGCCTATCTTCGTCGGCAGATTTAATATCGGCGCGGTAAGTCTGCACTTACCTATGATATACGCAAAGGCAAAACAGGAATCAAAGGATTTCTACGAAGTGCTCGACTATTATCTCGAACTTATTCGCAAACTTCACTTGCGCACATACGAGTATCTAGGTCAAATGAGAGCCTCTACAAACCCGCTTGCTTACTGCGAAGGCGGATTCTACGGCGGTCATCTCAAATACAGCGACAGAATTGCCCCGCTTCTCAAAGCGTCGACAGCGTCTTTCGGTATCACTGCGCTCAACGAATTGCAAGAGTTGCACAACAAAAAATCAATTGCCGAAGACGGCGAGTTTGCCCTCGAAGTAATGATATATATCAATAAGAAAATCAACGAGTTTAAGGAACAAGACCACGTATTGTACGCAATGTACGGCACTCCGGCAGAGAGTCTTTGCGGATTGCAAGTCGAGCAATTCAGAAAGCAATACGGCATCGTGGAAAACGTAAGCGACAGACCTTATGTAACCAACTCTTTCCACTGTCACGTATCGGAAGACCTTTCGCCTATTCAAAAACAAAATCTCGAAAACAGATTTTGGGATTTGCTCAACGGTGGCAAGATACAGTATGTAAAATACCCGATTGACTACAACAAAGAAGCAATTCGCACACTCATAAGAAGAGCAATGGCAATGGGTTTCTACGAAGGCGTCAACCTCTCTTTAGCATATTGTGACGACTGCGGTCACCAAGAGTTAAGTATGGACGTATGCCCTAAGTGCGGAAGCAAAAACCTCACTAAGATCGAGAGAATGAACGGATATCTCTCATATTCGAGAGTAAAGGGCGACACTCGTCTCAATGAAGCAAAGATGGCAGAAATAAAAGATAGGAAGAGTATGTAATTATGCGATACCACAATATTACAAAAGACGATATGCTCAACGGCGACGGATTGAGAGTAGTTCTGTGGGTCGCAGGTTGCAACCACCACTGCAAAGAGTGCCAAAACCCCATCACTTGGGACGTCAACGGCGGACTTGAATTCACTGACGCTGAAAAGAAAGAAATCTTTGACGAACTCGATAAATCATACGTATCGGGAATTACATTCTCGGGCGGAGACCCTCTCCACCCTGCCAACAGGGATTGCGTATTGCAACTTGCAAAAGAGATACGCAAAAAATATCCTAAGAAGACGATTTGGCTTTACAGTGGATACGAGTGGGAAGAAGTAAAAGATTGGGATATCGTCAAGTATCTCGACGTAATGGTCGACGGAAAATTCAAAATCGAACTTCTAGATCCAAAACTCTATTGGAAGGGCTCTTCCAATCAAAGAGTAATAGACGTGCCCGCCACGCTAAAAACAGGTGAAGTGGTCTTGCACGCATAATACTAATCGGTCAACAAAAGAAACACGATATACACAAAAGACAAAACGAGAGCAATCTGCTCTCGTTTGTTTTTATTAAGATTATTCCTGCGTTGGCGGTTGGTCGCAGTCGCAATTGTCGTCGTGATTAACAGAGTTATGACCTACGATATTTTGCTTTTTCCTTATCTGCTCAAAAGCGTTGTGGAACGTGGCAAGTTTATCCTCGTCATTTATTCTCACACAACCGCCATCATTGAAATATAAGTTGCTTATTACGTCTTTTGTCATTTTGACGCTACTGCCGTCAGCAAAGATGCATTCATAATAATACGTTCCTCCTGTGACTATAAAAATATTAAGTTTTTTACCTTTTCTAAAAACCGCATCGCATTGTAGAGTCGACCAAGCATCTGCTATAGCGCTTATTGCCTCGTCTCCCTCTTTGCTATCTCCTTTCTTTACTCCGAATATCGTACCGTGCAGAGTCACCGTCATTGGCGCATCACTGATACGCACTTCTACGATATTATCTATCGAGAAATCATAATCTTCTAGCGGCTTGACCTTTATCCAACTGCCAACACACGCCGTAGAAAGTGTCGCTGTCAGAAGTACCAACAATAATGCTGTAAAAACAAATATTTTTCTTTTCATAGTTCCCCTCTATTTTACCTTTATTACACAACCTAATTTCCAATCAATTGCATCAAAATTGGTATATGATAAAGTCCCATATCCGCCTGCTACTATCAAAAATTTAAACTTCTTCGGCAATATTTTTTTATTTTCCTTAACTTCTAAGTAACCAACTGCACTCATTGCGTGAGGTCCATTACTAGCAACTATACAATATAATACTGGATTATTATTATCTAAATCTCCTTTAAAATAATTCCACATAGGCAGAACATAGTGAGTGAAACTTGCCGATTTATCAGTTTCATTATTTATATATTTGGTTATCCCCTCAGCCATTTGATATATAC
>WSNH01000156.1 GCA_013316135.1 Clostridia bacterium | reverse complement strand
ATTGGAAAAAGTTGTCAGCGTACGACGTTAATTCAATCAAGCGCTATGCTTCGGGATTTCCGCTTGATGAAGAAGGAAATGCTACTGCAAAGTGTCTTGACGGAGAATGGGATTTTCGCTTGGTGGAAAATCCAAGCAAGATACCGCAGGGGTATGAGAGCGTAGGCGCAACTCTTGAGAATTTCAATAAGATAAAAGTTCCGTCGAATTGGCAAATACAGGGACACGGACAGCCTATTTATACTAATTACGTGTATCCGTATGCGCTGTCGCAATTCAATATTGCAGACATACCTCACGTAAAGGCTCGTTACAACGAAGTGGGATGTTATGTCACAGAATTTGAGGTCCAGGAGAGCGATAGGGACGTATATTTGCGTTTTGACGGTATCAACAGTTGCGGAGATATTTACGTCAACGGTCAGTTCGTCGGATATTCCGAAGACACGTTTTCTCCGCAGGAATACGATGTTACTCCGTTTATAAAAGCAGGCAAGAACAAACTTGCGGTTTCGGTATATAGATATACGACGGGTAGTTATCTTGAAGACCAAGATATGTGGCGTATATCCGGTATTTTCCGTAGCGTATGGCTGATATACAAGCCAAAGGCGCAGATAGCAGATTATTTTACGCATTGCGAGTTGACGGACGATTATACCAAGGCAAAATTTATTACCGACTTATCTATTGAGGTAAAAGATGCGGATACGGTAAACTTAAAAGTTCAAGTTGCGCTGTCTCTTGACGGAGAAGTGATTGCGACGATTGAACAAGATTTGGGAGCGCTCTCAAAAGATACGGCGCAAGATTTGTCGGTGTCGGCAGATATTGACGGCGTTAAACTTTGGTCGCACGAATATCCCATTCTTTACGATGTGGAAGTAAGGCTTTTTGAAAATGACAAACTTATCGACACTCGACGTTCTCACTTTGGTTTTAGAGAGATAAAGATTGAGCCGATGAAAGACGGCAGAGGACCTTTTATCAAACTCAACGGCAAGATCATCAAGATATACGGCGTCAACCGTCACGAGTTCCATCCCGATTACGGTCACGCAGTGCCGGCGGAGTTGATAGAGAAGGATATTCAACTTTGCAAAGCCAACAATATCACGTCTATTCGTAATTCGCACTATCCCAATCAAGATGTGTTCTACGAACTTTGCGACAGATACGGCATACTCGTAATGGCAGAGACAAATCTCGAGACTCACGGTCTGGCTATGTTCTTGCCTAAGAGCAGTAAAAAGTGGAAAGACCAGTGCGTATACAGAGCGGTAAATATGGTCAGAAGACTTCGCAATCATTCCTGTATCATAAGTTGGTCGCTTGGCAACGAATCGGGTTTTGGCAAAGACTTCTACGCTATGAAGGACGCAGTATTGCAACTTGACAAGACAAGATTTATTCACTATGAGCCCGACCAAAAGGGCGAAGTCGGCGACGTGCTCAGCGAGATGTATTCAAGAGTAGAAAAGATGCCGATAATTGGAGAAAATAAGTCTATGCGCCACTGCCTCGCGCTCTGGTCGCCTATGGGCAGTAAATATACTCCTGATATGTATAGAGACTTGCCGTTTATTCAATGCGAGTACGCGCACTGTATGGGCAACAGTTTGGGCAATTTCAGCGATTATTGGGATATGTTTTACAAGTATGACAGACTTGCGGGCGGATATATTTGGGATTTTGCAGACCAAAGTATTCGTCGTCAGGAAAACGGCAAAGACAAGTGGTGCTACGGCGGAGACTTTGGAGATAAGCCCAATGCAGGACGCTTTGCTTTCAACGGCATAGTCAGAGCAGACCGTTCGCCAAATCCGGCGTTATATGAAGTGCGTTATCAATACCAACAGGCAAAGTTTAATTTGGATGGCAATACGCTTACGATTCTCAATCGTTATCGTTTTACCAATCTCAATGAGTTTGAGTTGAAAGTGGTTTTGGTAGCAGAAGGCGAAGAGTTGTATAAAAGGACGTTTGAAGTTGATTGCGCTCCTGACGAGAGTGTGTCGGTTGATTTGTTTGACAAAAAGATAGATATTCCAAAGGATAAAGAAGTCGTATGCAATATAAGTATGTCGACAAAATGCGATATGCCGTATGCAAGCAAAGGACACGCGGTCGCTTACGAACAATTTATTTTGCAGGCTTATGATTTTTCTGCGCCGAATATGACGGCGGGAGCAACATATAAAGTTGACGGTAAGAACTATATTATTACGGCTGGCGAAAGCGTATTCGTATTGGAAAAAGGCGCAATAGTATCCGCAAAAGTAAATGGTGAAGAGAGACTTACTTCGCCGTTAAAACCTAATTTTGTGAGAGCCACTATTGACAACGACGCTTTGCCGCAAGTGCCGAAAATAATCGCCAATACTATTATGGGCGTCAACGCTTTCCGAAACGCGCAAAAGGGTTTGAAAGCAAGACAAGTGTCGATAAGAGAAGAGCAAGGAGTCATAGCGGTCGAGATAGATTGGAGTATGAGATATCTCAAGAGACTTCATACGACTTATAAGTTTGGTGCAGACGGCGCGATAGACGCGTATATGAGCCTATCTTGCTCAAAAGACTTGGAGAGATACGGTTTTACAATGCGTCTTGCAAAAGGCGTCGACGGCATAGAGATGTACGCAAAAGGTCCGCACGAGAATTATTGCGACAGAGCAACCGCTGCAAAACTCGGCTTGTGGAAAGGCTGCGCGGAAGACTTTATTCACGATTATTTGTATCCGCAGGAAAACGGTAATCACACCGGCGTACGCTACGCTAATATCGGCGGCGAAAAAGGAGTGTCAATCAAGGCTGTGGACAAAGCCTTTGAAATGACTGTTCATCCGTATACTTGCGATATGTTGCACAGCGCGCAGCATTTGCACGAACTTGAAAGAGAAGATATGCTGACAGTTTGCATCGACGGCAAGCAGAGAGGTGTGGGCGGAGATACTCCGGCTATGGCTTGCACAAAGCCGCATTACAAGATTTTGCCAAAAGAGCAACACAGTTTGCATTTTGTATTGAAGTTCTGATAATATAAAACGCCGATTTAACGTCGGCGTTTTTAAAAAGGAATATAAAATTTATGACAATAATCGAATATGAGGATAAGTATCGCGACGATTTGATATTTATGGTATTGCAGGCAAAAGACGCGCTGGGCAAGGTGCCTACGATAAATGAGGATTTGTTGGATGTCAATGTCAATTATTTTCAAAAAGGCGACAAGTTTTGGCTTGCCGTCGACGGTAATGACAGAGTGGTCGGTTCAATAGGATTTTCGACGTTGCAAGACAGTCAAGATGTTAGGTTGCACCGCCTCTATGTCAAAGCAAGTAATAAAAGGCAGGGTATAGGCTCTCAGTTGTTGACGTATGCGGAAGAATATTTGCGAAGCATACGCAAAAGTTCAGTCAGCGTCCATTTGGGCGAGTTTAAATATTATTTTGAATCATATTCGTTTTATCAAAAACACGGATATAAAGAATATAAACCAAGGT
>WSNH01000155.1 GCA_013316135.1 Clostridia bacterium | reverse complement strand
TAATGAGATTGGCACAGACCTTCGTCCGGTTTTTCCTGAAGAAAGACTATTGTTGGAAATCTTGGTGGGTGATCCGTCTTTAAGTGACACCACCTTGACTCCATTTTTCGTAAGGTAACTTATCTCTTCAGTTATTTCTATTGAAGAGTTACCAAGCACTGTAAGTTCAGTAATAAGCAACTCGTCGAATTCGTGGTATCGAGCTTGCAACCTTAAATTGTGATATGTGAGAGTGTCCATTGCGCCACTCTCAATGTAAGTGCGGACTACTGCAAGTCCATTTGCTTTGGCATAATTGTCCAGTGCCCCCTTTTGCTCTTGCAACTCTGAGTTGTCTCCTTTTGTTGAACGGCAATACAATATTGCTCTCGTCTTATTTACTTCCTTTTCAATTCGATCTTTCATACTTCCTACTCTCCTATAAAAAATGAAAAGAGTTTGACTGCATTTGCAAATCAAACCCTCTATGTTACCCAACGGATTAAATGACTTCTATTTAAGTACTTTTATTATACCATGTCTATCGTAAATAGCAAATAAAAACAACGGAAATTTATCTTCTGTAACCGATTGGTTTTTTAGAGAATAATTCACAAACGTATTTTGTAGATTGAGACCCAACTAGACTAATTTTGGCTCACTTCTATAAAAAATTCTACAAATATCGCAAAAAAAGTCTCTACAAATAAAAACTACTTCAAAATATTAGAGATAAACAACAAATAATAGAAATCACTCGGAATACTGTATTTTTGGGGTTGAAATACCCATTTCAGGCTAAAAAAACGTCAAAAAACGACGTCTAGATGTAAATAGAAATCGGTTAACATTACCCCATCAATGGGACTTGAAAAGCATTTGGGTGCAAGCCCACGAAAATTCAAATCCCCCCACTTCCTCTATCGGAAAATCATGCTCTTTATTTTCACTCGTCATAAATTGATAATAATTGTCTGGCAAAAAGATTTTCTTTGCTTTATACGAGTTGCCCTGCGAATTAGTATAACGCGATTTGTATTTTATACTGCTTATTGCTTTTATTCTAATATACTTGACAGTCTTTGGTACTATCAATTCTTCTTTATCCAAAAGGTCTCCCTTTATTCCAACTAAAGTTGCCGTAGCCCCGTTTTGCAATGCCATCCAACCGTCTTCTTCAATATAATTCGATCTTACTTCTAACGGTATTGGCGCAAGCCGTCAAAACACCAACCAAAATAACAATAACAATAATTGAGATTATCAATTTTTTTTCATACGCGTTTCTTCTTCCTACGTTCCTATCCATTTTGCAAATAATTCTATTTCTGATTCACCTTTGATTAGTTCACTCAATTTTATTTCATTGATGCAGTCTTTTTCTTTATACCATCCACAAAATTCATAACCTTCTCTTTGCGGATTGTCGGGTATCGTCTTGATTTTATCACCCAAATTCAAATCATCTATCCAATAATATCCTTTATTTGGCGCATTTTCAAAATTATAATAATATGACACGTTTGCGGCATAAAAGTTGGTATTTGGATTATACTCGCCGTATCTATTTAAATAAGTTTCCAAAGAATTCTTCGGCACGTATATACTGCTGTCGCTAAAGCACTCTGGATATGAATACTTCCCTATGTTGCTGAATCTTAATTCAAAACCGCCTATATAAGTACCGTCTATTGATATAAAAATAATCTTTTCCGCTATCGGAAAATCGTGCTCTTTATTTTCATTAGTCATAAATTGATAATAATTCTCCGGCAAGAAGATTTTCTTTGCTTTATATGAGTTGCCAATCGAATTAGTATAACGCGATTTGTATTTTATACTGCTTATTGCATTTACCCTAATTTCCTTGACAGTCTTTGGCACTACCAATTCTTCTTTCTCTAAAAGGTCACCCTTTATGCCTACCAAAGTAGCCGTATCCCCATTTTGCAACGCCATCCAACCGTCTTCTTCAATATAATTTGACCTTTTTTCTAACGGCATTGGAGCGCAAGCCGTTAAAATGCTAATCGGAATAACAATAACAATAATTGAAATTATCAATATTTTTTTCATACGCATACCTCCTCAATTATTTATAATATCTATCGGCTTTTTCTTCAGAAGTCGTTTTATTGGCAAAATACTTCCAATAACGCAAGTTATAGCTGATACGCCGAATACTGCTAAAGCAGACAACCAATTCACTATCATTCCCATGGCAACGTTATTAGCCCAAGCCATAATATAATTACATAAAGCTATCCACCCGATAGACAAAACTATGGCAAGTACGAAACCTATCAGTCCTATCAGCAAAGCTTCAACCGAGAATATGCTTATCAACTCTTTATTACCTGCGCCCAAAGCTTTTAATATACCAATTTGCTTTTGAGACGAACTTATGGTAGCGCTTATATAATTGATTATCATTAGAATAGTAAAAATCAAAAATACTACGCCCGTACCTACTCCGAAATACTTAATTATATTTACAAATGTATACACTATATCCAATCCCTCCATAGCAGACCAATATATAGGGAAATAGAAATTCTCGTCAACGTCATAGCTTTGCGAAAGCGCAACCAACTTCTTATCTTTGTTTTTATCTCCGCTTAAAGATGTATATAGCGACCATATTATATCGTCTTGATAATCGTATTGACTTAAAAACGACTCTGACATTATTAAATGTGGAGCCAAATACGGATAAGGGTTGAGCCTGTCGTCAATTATACCGACTATTTTGAATTCTTTGGCTTCTTCGTCCTCTCCCAATTGCAACGAAATTTTATTATTTAAGCAAAAATCAACTAGTTCTTCATCGCTTGGAGTTTTGCCATAGCAATTATAATATGTGGTAAATAATCTTGTGCGATTAAAGATTATTTCATCATCGGCTAGTGTGGTAAAGTCCCTAACTTTTCTTATTTGATAGCCTTCTTCTTGCGTGTATAAATTTCCATAAGAACTTGCTGATAAAGTAGAAACATAACTGATTCTTGTGCCTGCAATAGAACCATTCTTTACTTTTGCCGTTGGCAACGCATAATTATAATCAATATAATATTGAGAAACGATAATAGAACTGTGAATAGAATGGCTCTTTACGTATTCTAGTTCTCTTCCCAACTCAACATATTTATCATACTCCTCTTGCGTTAAATCTTCGGAAATATTCTTTAATGGCGCATATCTTGCCATATCAAATCCAGTGTCTACTACTCCGACTATTTTATAATATAGACCGTATGATTTGCCAATAATTGCGTCATATGACTCTATTGACTCTTCTTTATCCTTCTCATAATTATACAGCCCGTAATCAAGATATATATCGCATATATACGCAGGAAGGGCAACTTCATTCTTTTCTTTTGGAAGACTACCTGCAAGCATCGTCATACCCAGTCTCGTCAAATCATCATCAATCAAAGCTGTTACCCCTAGTATGCGACTTGTATGGAAATTATCGTTCTCTCTATATTCGGGTATTTCGTATACACCGTCAAACCTAGTATCGTAATATATTTTATTAAATTTAAAGTCGCGCAATATAGC
>WSNH01000154.1 GCA_013316135.1 Clostridia bacterium | reverse complement strand
GGATTGCCTTTATGCTATACGCCCCCACTTCGCTCTTGCCTACATCTCCTTCGTATGTCAAGTCATTGCCAAAGTCTACTCCGTTGCGGTCTACACTCGCTATCCCTACGAAATCCTCTACGCTTGGCGTAAACTCCTTGCCGTCGCTCACGTGTTCGTCACTGTTCCATACCGCCGTCAAGTGCGCTTTATCTATTGTCCACTTGACTTGCACCGTGTTGCCTGTCGCTCCGCTTGTTGTACTCCACTCGCAATTGTTTGTGTCTTTGAGACTCAATATAGCGGTATAGTTGCCTGCGTCCGTGCCTATTCCGCCGCTTGCTATTTCTATTAGATTGGTATCTATTTTGAAGAAATCTTCAAACTTCTTCTCGCTTCCGTCATAGACTATTGGCATATCTTCCTTGAGCGTAGGCGCCTCAAACACCGCTTTGACTATAGAGAAGTCGCATCTCTCTCCCTCGATTATCTTATACGACCCGCCTACTATCTCTACCGATATTGTATAATTACCTCTGGCAGATACCTCGATATCTCCCTCATAGGTAATGGATATATTGCTTATCTCCGTACCGTTGCTTCTATATACCTTTGCTGTAGGCTTTTGTACTTTGCCGTTGTACATATACGGATTTGCAGGGTCGTAATCCCATACCACCGTCACTTCAGTGAACGTGCCAAGCACCAACGTGAATATCAAAGTATCTGCCACATAATCGTAAGAAGACGATGTAAATATCACTTGCACCGTATATCTGCCTGCCGTAATTACCTTATCTGCATCAATTGGATTATTTTTTGAGTCAAAGTACTTATAATCCACTCTCTCTATTCCTAAAATCAGCAATTCGCTGTCGTCTAGTTCCGGCAAATTCTTGGGCGTTCCGTCGGCATTCATATTTATGACCTTGCTTCCCGCCTCTTGTCCGAAGTTGAGAGAACTCGTGTCTATCTTGTTTGGCGTGACTGTCAAGTCCGCAGTGCCTACGACTTCTTTGCCCTTGTAAGTATACTTGACAGTAACCTTTACTATTGGATTGTCAGGGTCGACTATGCTCAATCTATAAGGATATTCGTCAAACGATATTGCGTCATTATATTGCTCCCAATCAAGAAGCACAGTCTGCGGCACTTCGTCGTTGCCTATAATGCCGATATATGTAGCGTATACATTCAAGTCGCCTTTGACTATCTCTCCGTCTGCTTTGAAGACAGCGTTGTCACTTGGCTCTACTAAAATACTCTCTACTCGCTCTGCATTGAGCCATTGCGCCACCAACGTGGTGTTGCCGGTCACTCGACTTTCTTCAAAATCCCACTTCTCCCATATCTTCTCGCCTGTCGAAGAGTCTGTCTCTCCGGTATCGTAATACCACCCCATAAACAGTAAGTTGTCATTGGTCGGATTAGACGGCTTACTCAAAAACTTATTGTACTGCACGTTGTTGAGCGTCCAACTTGGCGTCTTACCGTCATTGTTGGGGTCATAAGTAACCGTGTAATTCTTTATTACAAAGTTGACCGTTATCTCTTGAGGCGTCTTGACGTCGATATATACGTCTCCCGACAGCGCCCTATAATCCGTGATATCCATTTCTTGCGACTGTCCGTTACTGTCAGTCCAAACGAATACAGGCGTACGTCCGTCAAACGCTCCTGACAATTCGGGATCGTCCTGTATGGATTCAAGATACTCTACAAATACTTTTTGGAATTTGTCTGCTATCTTGAGATACGTATAAGTCTGATTATACTCCAATGTATCAAATAGCGTCTCTCCGCTTACTTTGAAAGTAATTTTCAAATACTCTATCTCATATTCTCCTTGATAAGGTATTTTACTTCCGCTGTTATCTAAATACTGATAATTGCCATTATATTTGTCGTCAGGCTTGAAGTAAAACGTCCTAGTCTCCTTGCCGTCATTTATTATTGCCGCATTATTACCTACTATTCCATAAGTTCGCCATTCGGCTACGCCCTCGATCACGTTGTTTTGCGCGTCTTTCATTATAGGCATTGGCGTCAACTCTTCAAGCCCTCTTCCCGAATATGGGTGTTCGTCCAAATTCAACTTCTCTAAAAATAATTCTGCAGGAGTTATCTCCACTTCCACTGCGTCGGCGCTTCCGCTACCTCGCCACAAAGGCTCGCTCCTGGAAAAATATACGTAATCAAAGGTATAATCATCGCTGTCCTTGACGTTGATTATATTGCTATACGTCTTCTGCTTTGCCCCTGCTAGGTCATTCTCCGCTCGCTTCCATTGACAGGTGAAGTCCAAATCACTCATCACGCTTGAAGTAATATTTGCCGTCAACGTGACTTTATCAAAGCCGTATTCAATGCTCGCTTTCTTAGTGGCGGCGTCGTATACCAACGTATTACCGCTTGGAGTGAGGCTCACTGAAAGCGCGCTGTCAGGCAACTTCCACACCGCATACAACTTCGCTTCCCAAGGCACGCCGTCAATTACTGTCGTAAATACCTTACCGCTTCCGTCCTTTTCCAACGTCCAACCCATAAATACGTGATTGCTGTCCGGAGCCTCCAATGCATTGGGAGTATACAAGTCTCCGCCAAACTCCACTTCCTGCGGAGTCGTTGCCGTGATAGCAAACGAAACGTCTACGTTGTTTTGTACCTTAAAATAACTTGCATAAACGCTGTCATAGGTATACTGCTCGTATACCGTCTCCATAGCGTATCTGTTAGAAGCCGCATTGTCGCTCGTAGCCATAAGCGTAACTACGTATTCATTGACGTCTACGTCCTCAGGCAACGTAAATCTTGCCACGTTACCCGATATACTTGCGTCTGCTTGATACACTACCGAGTGATCTGTCGCGTCTCTTCTGGATAACAACGCAACTGCGTGAGTTGCGCTGCTTGCGCCTTTAAATGTTGCTGTAAGTACGTTTCCGCTTTTTACCAACTTAGGCTTTGTAGCGTCACTGTCTGTAAACGCAGTGTCTTTAAAATACAACTTGTATGCAGGCTTATCGTCTGCGCTTGACAACGCAACAAAAGTACTGCTCAAATTATTCGTGCTTGCGCTAGCATATATAATATCCGTTGGATCAAATAAAAATGCCGGACGAATTGCTGACGGAAATGTTAAACCAAGACCCCCCCAATTAGTCATAGCCTGATGTACAATGGTTCCAACACCGCCTGCAGTCAACACATAACATAAAGCGTCAGTTGTATAAACATCTGCATAAGCACGAATATAGTAATTAGGAGCAAGGTCACCGCTATGCTTTAAATAATCTGAGAAATAGTTCGTATTAGTTGCCCCTGGATCTTGGGCTGTGTGATAATTATCTCTCCAACTGCTCCAATTGGAATTAAACTTTGATACATATGTTACCTTATTACCCAAAGAATTCAAATCATACATACCATAATCAATATTATTCATATCTTCGTAGTCAAGGAGAAACATTTTATCTCCACTTGTATCTTCTGTCATTGTGCCTTCTGTTGCATCATAGATCAATTTAGAACTCATTATTGCTGGCACAGGATAATATCCGGCATTATGTGCGTTTTGCATTCCAGTTGTGAT
>WSNH01000153.1:296-3609 GCA_013316135.1 Clostridia bacterium | reverse complement strand
TTAGCAATGCTCATAGAATTATCCAATTTTCTCTATACCAAAATTCGTATGTCTATATATCCCTTACAAACTTTGATTTATTGACGAAATTCCAAAAAAGGTATACTTTTACTGACCCAAAGATATTGCAAAATAATTGTTCGTGAAGTATAATGTAATGGTAAAAATACGCCTTTTCGAGGTCGGTTAGTAAAAGTATACTTTTTTTGGAATTATGAAAAATTTGTATTAAATCAGAAATTTACTTATTAAAAAAGCCAACCGAAATATTTTCGATTGACTTTTTGGCTTTAATTGTGAATACAATATATTCACTTTTGCCTTGCAGCACTTATCTTAATACAAATATTCAAAGTTCGCTTTGCAGTACGCTCTAACTCTCCTCTTGTAATGCCGTCTTTTTTGTTCAACGTAGCAAGTAAAGTTCCGTCACTCTTATACTTACCCGAAGTTCTGCTGTGATTCCCTGGCATAAAGACATCCACTCCCGCTCTCACACGATATGCGTGAGTTTTAATATTGGGAAATTCAGGGCTTTTGCTCTTGCGCAACCACCAATCTGTTATAACCAGCCCGTCATATTTCCACTCGTCTCTCAATACGGTGGTCGCCAAATCATAGTTATAATGCGACCATACGCCGTTGATCTTATTGTAACTTGTCATAATATTAAGCGGATTGCTCTCTTTTACACATATTTCAAAGCCTTTGAGATATATTTCTCTCAAGGCTCTTTGAGATACCCTGCTGTCATTGTAATTTCTGTTGGTCTCCTGATTGTTGCAAGCGAAATGTTTGGGACAAGCAACTCTGCCGTTTTTCTGCACCCCATCTACAAAAGCGCAAGCCATTTTGCCTGACAAAAGAGGATCTTCAGAAAAGTACTCAAAATTGCGACCGCAAAGAGGATTGCGGTGTATATTCATTCCTGCACCCAATAATACATCCGAACCGTAATAAGCCATTTCCTCCCCGACTTTTTCATACAGTTCTCTTATGAGGTCCACATCCCAAGTGGAAGCAAGAGCAGTTCCGCACGGCATCAACGCCGTATATTTGCCTATTCTTATACCGGACGGACCGTCCGTTGTTATTACTGCAGGGACTTTTTTATCGGCAAGCGATGTAATTACACCGCCGTATGCTCCGGCGTTGCCTATCACGCCTTGTTGCGCATTCATTCCACCGGCGCCCCTTGTCAATGCTTCTAGTTCTTTGTCGGTGAGTTGTGATACAAAAGTATCCATATCCACTGCGCCTTGTCTTAAATCGTCAAAAGTATATCCTTGATTGCCCCTATATCCTACGGATTTTGGCATCCCCTGCAAAATACGCGCTTTCATATCTACTTTGCCCAATGATATTTTTTCAATCTCCAGAGAAATCCTACCGTCTTTTTCTACAGCCTTATATCTGTCAAATGGATTTTGAACTCTGCATATTTCTTGCAGACTCTTGAGTACTTTATCTTTGTCAATATGAATTACTCCTGCCAAAAGATCTGTCTTTATGCTGTTGCCTACAAAAAATTCATACTTTCCGCTTTCAAGCACATAGCAATTTGCATTACCAGTAGCGCCGGTGTCGTCATAACTTGCAAAGTCGTATTCCTCGCAAACAATTTCCAATATTTCACTTTCATTTGGTTGCAACTTGCCTGTCTTCTTAAATCCGACAAGAACTCTTGAGGGTTTGCCCAACTTCCCTTGCGGACAACTGACATACAACTGCGCAACTTCTCTGCCCATTACTTCGCCGATATTCTTGACCTCAACGACACACTTGAATCTTCCGTCGTCTGCAATAAAATCTTTAAGAGTGATATCAAAGTTTGTATATGACAAGCCATAACCGAATGGATAAAGCACTTTTTCTTTAGCAAAAGTCTCAAAATAGCGGTACCCTACGAATATATCCTCTCTATATTCATTAAATTCTTTGTTACCAAAACAACTTGACGACGGATAGTCCTCAAATCGTCTTGCAATCGTGTCAGGAAGTTTTCCGCTTGGGTTGACGTCTCCGCTTAAGATATCCGCAAGTGAGCGACCACTCTCCATACCGCCTTGCCAAGCAAATAATATTGCCGATAACTTGTCCCCATACTCTTCAATCCAAGCCATATCCATCAAATTACCGCAATCCATTATTACCACGACTTTATTAAATGCAGAAGTCACCAAATCAAGCATTTTGCGTTCTTCATCTGTGAGATAATAACTTCCCTTTTCCAACGTATTTTCTCTGTCCTCTCCTGCCGCTCTGCCAATCACAATTATTGCCGCATCACTTCTCTTTGCGCTCTCTTCGACGACAGCCTTGTCCAAAGGCATTTCGGGATAATTCATAGGCCAATGTCCCCACCAGCCGTCAAACGGCAAGTTTTCTTTGCGCGCGCACCATTGCGCATACATATCCACAAGCGAATTGTCGAGAGAAAACTTTCCCTGCGCCTCAGATTCTCGCATAGCCTGTAAAAAGTTTATCTTATATGGCGGATTTACGTCTCCTCCACTTCCGTAACCAACATAAAAATAATCTATCTGACACCTGCCGAATATAGCAACTTTGTCACTACTATTAAGAGGCAATACGCCATCATTTTTGAGAAGTACACAGCCGTCCGCGCCCGCTTGTCTTATTAAATTGGGTAAGCCGGGCGTAACATATCTTTCCCCCTCAGGCACGTTGCTCTCCTGACTCAACGACGTGCCGTTGACCCTGTCAAATAACTTCTGCGCTTTTGAAATAAGTTTTTCTATAAAACTTGCCATACTTTACCCCTATTATGTATTGTATATCTATTATATCTTAAACGAACAATATTTTCAATGCCTCTTTACCAATTTGTTCAAACAGTTGACAACAACCACTCAAGCGAGTATAATAACAATGCTTGCAGTGCAAGCAATCAAATTTATATGGGCAATTAACTCAGAGGGAGAGTGTCTTCTTGACGTGGAGAAAGTCATAGGTTCGAATCCTATATTGCCCACCAATCCTAACCTAAAACGAACCACTTTTGAGTGTAGAGTTTTAGGTTTTTTCTTTACTATTTTTACTAACGGCGGTTTATGCCGCGAAAGCCACTTGACGTGAGAAAGGAGTGTGTTAGGCTTGAACGCCAAAGGCAAACCAAAACCCACCGAGATTTATTTCGGTGGGTTGCTGTGTTCGCCCTTATTTGCCTATTTACACGCCCCTAAGAGGCTCACGTCGAGTTGAACGTGGAATAAATAGCCGTTAGTAAAAATAGTAAAGAAAAAACCTAAAACTCTACACTCAAAAGTGGTTCGTTTTAGGTTAGGATTGG
>WSNH01000153.1:0-286 GCA_013316135.1 Clostridia bacterium | reverse complement strand
GGAATAAATAGCCGTTTGGTAATTATCTTATACATATATTTGTATATCAAATTCGTATCTCAAAAGATTAGTTCTACAAGGTACTTGAAAAGTAAGACTGACCGTTTTCGTGCATAAAGAAAAGCCCCGACTTTCGTTATCGGGACTTTCTTTAATTGGGCTATTGAATTGTATTTGTATTTTATCGTCATAAAGTGTAATTTGCTTTATTAGATAGTTTATTAAGAGTTTTGGCTCTAAGGCTAACGCTTGACTATAAAATTCTCTTATTTGGTTTTCAGTGAGT
>WSNH01000152.1 GCA_013316135.1 Clostridia bacterium | reverse complement strand
GCGTATATACTTATGATATGCGATTCAAATATCCCAACAAAGGGGATTATATATCTTACGCCGCTTTGCATTCTATCGAGCATCTTTTTGCGGTGGTCATTCGCAACAGCGAGATAAAGAACAAGGTGGTATATTTCGGTCCTATGGGGTGTCGTACCGGGTGCTATCTTTTGCTTTTCGGCATACAGGAGCAAGAGGCAAAGCGCGTCACAATAGAATGTCTCAAGAAGTGCTTGACGCTTGACCGCGTGCCTGGAACTACGCAAAAAGAGTGCGGCAATTTCAGAGAGCACGACCTTGAAGAGGCAAAGAGAGAAATCTCCGATTATCTAGAGGTATTGACGAGGTAACATAAATATAATAAAGAAACGAAATTATTACTATGTCATTTCGAGCGAAGTCGAGAAATCTAAAATTATGGAGACCTCTCCACTGCGGTCGGTGTGACGTGGAATGAGGTTGGTATGGAAAGAGAAGAAATATTGACTTGTATTGAAAAACAAAAGGCGGAATGCGCTTTTTGGGATTATAAAGAGAGAATAAAGGCGGAGGAGAAATCTACGGTAGCGGTTACGCCGCATTGCTTGGCGTTGTGCTGTCCTTTTTCTTGACCAATCTCGTGCTTGTTGGAATCAAAAACGCAGAACTCTACGCTGCAATAATCATAGTCGTATCTAAAGTGTGGGATGCAATATCCGACCCGCTTATGGGCGTAATATCCGACAACACTCGCTCAAAGATAGGCAGACGCAGACCGTGGATAATAATAGGCGGAGCGCTGGTACCCGTGGCATTTGCAATAATGTTTATGCCGTGGGCAAAGAATATCCAAAATCAAGCCTTGAGAATTGTTTACGCTTGCGTAGGTTATTTCCTGCTCTGCACAGTCAACACTATTTCGCAAGTGCCTTACGCTTCGTTGAGCGCAGAAATTTCAGGCGATTTCAAGGAGCGAAACAAAGCAAATTCAATCAAACTGCTCTTTTCGCTGATATGCTCGGGACTTTTCTTCTTGATACCGTCGGCGGCTACCGAGGCTTATTCTGCGTATCTCAAAGGCGAAACTTCTATGTACGGCGCAATCAACGAGACCGGATTTTTCCTTGTTGTAGCAATACTTTGCGGCGTGATATTCGGCGCGGCAACCGTGCTCGTCGGCGTATTCAGCAAAGAGCGCATACCTTATGATAAAACGCAAAAGAGCAAGTTCTCATTCAAAAGTTATGCCGTACCGCTTAAAAACAAGTCATATAGATACCACTTGATGATGTATCTTATGGCATTCGGCTGTTATGACTTCATATCCGCACTTGTGCTCTATTACGTCACGGCGGTAGTGCCGAGCATAACCATATTCGGAATGAAAATGAGTTCGTTATTTATTGTCGCGCCTATGATGGTAATGGCGGCAATAACCTATCCTTTGAATATGAAACTCAAGAATACCAAAGGCAAACAATTCGTATACCGATGGGGTCTGCCCTGCTATATTCTCGGCGCATTAGGCTTGGCGGTGTTCCCCAATACTACGAACACAAACGTGAGTTGGATTCTATTGCTTTGCTCGGCAATAATGGGCGTCGGCTTCGGCGGAGCGCAAATGATGCCTTGGATGATTTTCCCCGACACTCAAGACGTGGCAGAACTCAAGACCGGTGTAAAAGATACAGGCTGCTACAGCGGTCTTATGACTTTTACCCGAAAGATAGGTACCGCTATTGCGCAAAGCATCGTGCTGATTGTCCTCGCCTGCGTAGGTTATAGCGAATGTACGGAAAAAATCTATAATAAAGAATTGGACGCATACCCCGCAAAAGTTACTATGGCTATTCGCATACTTTTTGGAATAGTCGTGGTCGTAATGATAAGTCTTGCGATATGGGCGTCGTTGAAATATAAAGTCACTGACCAAAAGCTGACAAGAATAAAATATTTCCTCGAAAAACAACGCGCAGGCGAAAACGATACTTTGACAGACGAAGAAAAAGCAGAAAAAGAAGCATTGATAAAGGAACTTGGTTGATATGCAATTCAATACTACGCCGCTAACAAAACTAACAGGCAGTCTATGCAAAATTATGGGCGTCGATCCGCCTAAACATTCCGAAGGAGTAATAGACGAACTCGTCGAATACGCAATGACAATGACGGAAGGCAGAACCGTCGACAGAATACTTATGTATAACCCCGACGCTATAGGTAAATGGTCTTATGAAAAATACTCCAATAAGTTTGAGCCTATGCGCGAATACGCTCCGTTTGAAATAAATATGCTGACCGTAATACCGCCTAAGACTCCCGTTTGCTTTGGCAGTATGTATACCGGCGCAAGTCCGGAATTACACGGCATACAGCATTACGTCAAGTCTCTTATTACAATCGACAGCATTTTTGACGCGCTTATAAGAGCAGGCAAAAAGCCCTGTATAGTCACTGTCAAGAACTCCTCTCTGTCCAAAATTTTCAACGGAAAAGATATGGATTATTATCTGGAAGATTACGACAACGAAGTGATTGCTCGTGCCGTAGAAATCATAAAACAGGATAAATATGACTTTATCGTCGTGTACAATCAAGAATTTGACGACGTAATGCACCGCTCGCATCCCAATTCCAAACGCTCGCAGAAGGCGCTGGACCACCACGCGCAATCCTTTGAAATTCTGGGAAGACAAGTCAAAGAATACTGGAAAGAACACGACGTTTTGATTGGTTGCGCCACCGACCACGGAACGCACCGCGAATGGTATCTGCTCGGTCAGCACGGAAAAAATATTCCTGAGGATATGAACGTCAAACACTATTACGGAATTATACCAAAAGAGTGATTTGCAAAAGCCATTTCTCCCGACGCCAAAATCGCGTCGGGATTTTTTCTTTTAATACATATTTTCCACCTAAAACAATGCGATTCTACCTATATTCGACTTAATTCTATTGAAAAGTAATTGCAAAATGATTTAAACTATCATTGCAAAGCCAATATAAGGAGAACGAATGTATGAACGATTTTTCAGAATTTCTATATGCCCTTCGCAAAGAAAAAGGTATGACGCAAGCCCAACTTGCCGAACTTTTGGGCGTGACCAACAAAGCCGTGTCAAAATGGGAGACAGGCGAGGCAATGCCTGAAACGAGTTTGCTACTACCTCTATCAAGGATATTGGACGTAACCGTAGACGAACTGCTTGATGGCAAACGCAGTAGAAATAATGACGATAATAATCAAGATTTTAAATGTGAATTTACGTCGGAAGAATACAATTCAAAAGAATTTAACTTCGACGATATCAAAAAGCATATTTTCACAAAAGGAAAAGATGGCGAAAAATCAGTATTGGAAGGCGTATGCGGTGTTGTGTGCGCAAGCGTTTTTTTCTTGGGGCTTATATCGTATTTATTGATAGGCGCAGTTTGGAATCTATGGTCGCCTTATTGGATAATAATCCCGATATGTACTCTGTCTTGCGGGATTATCGGTATAATTTTTGACTTATTCAACGTCAAGAAACGCAATATAAAAAAAGAACGCGGTGAAAATCCCTATATAGGCGCAATTTGCGGAGTAATTATGCTTGTCTGCACAATCACTTATTTGATTTTGGGCGTTATATTCTCTCTATGGCATCCGTATTGGATAATAATCGTAATAAGTTCTTTTCTG
>WSNH01000151.1 GCA_013316135.1 Clostridia bacterium | reverse complement strand
TTTCGTATTTATTCACGACGACACCTATACCGTAAGGTATCTCTTCGTCAAGATTACGCAAAGCCTTTTCACGTATGATTTCGCTTACCATAAAACGCATTGATTTGTCTGTATACATATCCTCGTCAAAAAATCTCTCGCCCTCCGGCAGGAGTTCTAAAAGCCTTGACTTGAGCATATCTACGTTCTTGCCAGTCAAAGCGCTTATAGGAATGATACTATCAATGCCCTGTATATCTTTGAGAGCAGTAATACGCTCTAATATCGCGCTTTGCTCAACTTCGTCGCATTTGTTGAGCGCAACGATAAAAGGCGTGGATTCTGCGGCATACTTATTGATATATTGCAAATCGTGCTCGTCAAGACGCTTGTCCATAGCCATAACATATACTATGACCTCCACTCCGTCCTGTCCCGACTCTACGCTTTTCATCATAAACTTTGACAAAGCGTTTTTTGCCTTGTGCATACCCGGCGTGTCGACTATGATAAGTTGATAATCATCTCCGCTTAAAATGCCCAAAATCTTATTGCGAGTGGTCTGCGGCTTCCACGAAACAATAGATACTTTCTCCCCGACTATAGTATTGGTGAGAGTTGATTTGCCTGCGTTTGGCTTGCCTATTAGTGATACAAATCCAGATTTCATTAGATATATTATTCCTTATTACAGATTGAGATTTCTCGACTTCGCTCAAAATGACATTATATTATCAAATTAAATGACGTCAACTGCTTTATCTACCTATTCCCAGTTTGCCGAGTATCGTCTCTTCCTGCTCTCTCATCTTTTCTTTTTCTTCTTGCTCTATATGGTCAAATCCCAAAAGATGCAGCAGACCGTGCAAAACGAGATAACAACTCTCTCGCTCCTGCGAATGTCCGTATTCGACGCTTTGTTCTGCCATTCGCGAATAGCAAAGCATAATTTCGCCCAATGTAATTTCGCCGCTTGACGGATCTATATCCATAGGATAATCTTGTGCAACAAAAGGCAACTTTACTTCAAGGCTTGGAAAACTCAACACGTCTGTCACACTGTCTATGCCCCTAAACTGTTTGTTTACCTCTTTTATCGTATCTTCGTCTACTATCGTCAACTCTACAGAGATGTTGCTCGGCAAAGAAAAGTGCTTTTTGTATTCTTCAAATACATTTTGTATGAGCGTAACGTCGAGATTACTCTCCGCTTCGTCGTATATCTCAAGCATCATCTACGCTCCTTTGCCTTGTCGTAATCTATTCTCTTGTGCATAGTTGCCATAGCAACTTCGCAGATAGTCTCTTTGATAATCGCAAAGTCTTTCACCGTCAGCATACACTCGTCGAACTGCCCCTCTTTCATTTTTGAATTGATGACGTTGTCGACTATTGCCTTAAGTCCTTCTGCGTCTGCCGGAGGTTTTGCCCTTACGATTGCTTCGCACATATCGCATATCATAACCAACGCGCTGTATTTAGTGGAAGGCTTGTTTGCATTGTATCTATAGGTATAGTTGCTGAGTTGCTCCTCTGTGATACTTTGAGCCTTGATATAAAAATACGAAACTGTAGCGTCGCCGTGGTGCTCATATGCCGCTCTTATGACAGTCTCGGGCATATGATGCTTTTTGAGAATCTCAACTCCGTCTTTGACGTGACCGGTAATCATATTTACGCTGACTTCCGGTATCAAATCGTCATGCGGATTGTGTCCGTCTTTTTGGTTTTCGGTAAAATACTCGGGGTGATTGATCTTGCCCACGTCGTGGAAATATGCGCACGCCCTAGCCATATACGGATTGAGATCGATTGCTATTGCGCAACTTTCTACAAGATTGGCTACGTTGACGCAGTGATTATAAGTGCCGGGGGCTTTCTCTTTGAGTTCTTTAAGAAGCGGCTGCGACGGCGAACACACTTCTGCAAGTTTAAAGTTTGTCCATACTGCAAATATATTCTCATAAAGAGGAAGGAATACGATAAAAATAGCAACTGCAAGCATACTGCCGATAAGTCTGTCGAGAATTGCGTTGCCAATCGTCTCAAAACTAATTCCGTGTCCAAAAATAGAATAGAGACCTGCAAGCGGGGTCGTAGCAAGCGCTATTAAAATCGTGCCCCAAGTCAATCTCAGACGAGAATACTCTTTTCCGACGAGGAATGTCATAAACAAACACATTATCAACGATATGAGGAGACCTCCTATCATATCAATGTTGTAATTCTCAATATCAAGCACGTATGTACTCGTCATAACTATGGCAAGCATCACGCCAATCGAAACAAACGTCGAGAATATTCCGAGTTTTCTATTGATAAGCACCGTGACCATCATCGTGACCGAAGACGTAACTATTGCGCCCGGCGTGAAGTAACTGTAAAGTATACACGAAATAAGCACAGATATAAATATTGTCGAATAACATATCAAGCATTTTTTTAACTTGGATATACATTCCAAAGTGTCGTCGTCTAATTTATCAATATAAAAATACAAGGTCGACAATATGCAAAATACCATAATCGAAAGAGGTATATAAACCTTGTAGTTGGAAAACACCTTAAAGTCTTTTGCAATGCACGCCACAGCAAGTACCGTCATAAAAAACGATACGACGAATATCACTGCCAAATACGCTACGGTAATCCATTTGTTTTGCTTTTGAGTCTTCATCTTACTACCTTTTTCCTATTTGTTGTATTGATGATTTATTTATCTTCGCCCTCTTTTACGGCAGACGAATCTGTGTTGACTTGCTTTGTTCCTCGCTCCTCATACGCCTTAACGATTGCTTGCACAAGGTCATTTCGCACAATATCCTTATTCTTGAGATGAACTATGGCTATGCCGTCAATGCCCTCCAGTATACCCGACGCGTGCAGCAGTCCCGACGACTTGTCCGAAGGCAAGTCAATTTGAGTAGCGTCGCCTGTAACGACAACGCGGCTTCCCTCGCCCATTCTCGTCAAAAACATTTTCATTTGCTCGCGCGTCGTATTTTGCGCCTCGTCAAGAATAATAAACGCGTTGGAAAGCGTCCTGCCTCGCATATATGCAAGCGGCGCAATCTCTATCACTCCCTTTTCTATCAAGCGAGAATACACTTCAAGTCCAAACATTTCTTGCAAAGCGTCGTACAGGGGTCGCAGATACGGATCGACTTTTGCGCCTAAGTCTCCCGGTAAAAAGCCCAACTTTTCGCCGGCTTCTACGGCAGGACGTGTGAGTATTATTTTTTCTACCAACTTGTTCTTATACATTTGCACGGCAAGCGCAACCGCAAGATAAGTTTTACCGGTGCCTGCGGGTCCTATACCAAACACGACGCTGTTGTTTTTGATAGCGTCTACGTACTTAGCTTGTCCGTAAGTCTTACATTTGATTTGTTTACCTCTCGCAGTGATAGACACTATCTTTGCAAGTTCGTCAAATTTTTCTACGTCACCGTTGTCCACTATCTCCGAGCAAAATCTAATAAAGGACTTGTTTATCACATTGACACTCGCCTTGTCTAACAAAAGCAAAATCAACTTTTCCGCCCTGTCGACAAGATTTTCTTCTCCCTCGACGTTTACGGCGTTGTCAAACATATTGATATTCACTCCAAGTTTTTTTCTCAAGTAATTGATATTTTCGTCGTGATTGCCAAAAAGCGCTATGGCGTCTTGCATATTGTTCACGTCGATTTTTATTTTTTTGATATTACTTTCCTTCACCT
>WSNH01000150.1 GCA_013316135.1 Clostridia bacterium | reverse complement strand
TAACAATTCTCCGCTAAATTACTGTTTATCGTACAATCATTATATCAAAAACAAAATATCTAATCAAGCAAACAGTAAGGCTCACTATGATTACTTTCAAAGAAAATAAAATGACCGATAAGACAGTTTTCTTATCGGTCATCTAATGGTGGGCAGGGATGGATTCGAACCATCGAAGACAGAGTCGGCAGATTTACAGTCTGCTCCCTTTGGCCACTCGGGAACCTACCCATATTAACTTGTGGAGCTGGTGATCGGAATCGAACCAACAACCTGCTGATTACAAATCAGCTGCTCTGCCAATTGAGCTACACCAGCGCATACCATTTGGTATGGTGCCTCGGGGCGGAATCGAACCACCGACACGGGGATTTTCAGTCCCCTGCTCTACCGACTGAGCTACCGAGGCATAAATTAAGAGATTTTGTTAAATCTCGAAATTTAGAAGTTTATTAAATTTGTTGGCGACTCGGAAGGGACTCGAACCCTCGACCTCTAGCGTGACAGGCTAGCGTTCTAACCAACTGAACTACCGAGCCAATTCCATTTAATACCTATTTAATTGTGGTGGACCATCAAGGACTCGAACCTTGGACCGACCGGTTATGAGCCGGTTGCTCTAACCAACTGAGCTAATGGTCCACAGTTTTGTCGGATTTACGTTTGGTCGGGGTGAAGAGACTTGAACTCCCGGCCCCATGGTCCCAAACCACGTGCGCTACCAAACTGCGCTACACCCCGACGTAACTCTTGCGACTACTCAAATATACTATATTCTCAAGAGTTTGTCAAGGATTTTTTTATACTTTTTGACTTTTTTTCGGGGCGAGATTTTTCTGCCCCGACCGTCTTAAAAATTAGTCTTTAATATCCAATTTGAGACCTTTGAAAAGATCTGCCATCGTTGCGGTTGCATCGCCGTCGTCACTCTTCCAAGAAGATATTTCTTCCTCGTCTTTCTTAGCAACTCTTTGCTTTTTGGGAGCAGTTACTGCTTGAGCGTCAAACTTCTTTGCATTCTTCTTTGCTCTCTTCTCCTTAGCTTCTTGATAATCTTCTTCGCTTACTACGGTTTCCTCAACAGTCTTTTCTTCTTTTGCAATCAAAGCCTTGATAGAAAGAGTAATTCTGTTGTCTTCAAATCTTATAATTTGAGCGGTTACGCTATCACCGACTTTAAGCACGTCTGCAGGATTTTTTGTATAACTATGCGAAATTTCAGATACCGGAACAAGTCCGTCGATATTGTCTTCTATGAGCACAAATGCGCCGTAATCTTTGATATCTCTTACTGTTCCGTTAATTACGCTGCCTACGGGATATTTCTCAAAAGCAATCTCATAAGGTTTTTTCTGAAGTTGCTTATATCCGAGTTTAACTTTGCCGCTTTCTCTGCTTACATAACGTACAATAAATTCATACGTCTTACCGATTTCAAATACTTGGCTTGCAGGTATGTCTTTGTTATAAGACGCGTCGCTATTGTGAACGAGACAGTCAAAACCGTTGACGCTTACGAATGCGCCGAATTCAGCAAATCTCTTTACCTTACCCTTGACAATCGTATCCTTTTCAAAAGAAGCCCACATTTCGTCTTCTTTCTTTTTCTTCTCTTCTTCGAGAATTACCTTTTGAGAAGCAATAAAGGACTTTTTGCTCTTCAAATCAATTTCCTTCTCCGGGTCGTCCTTATTTGACTTGATAAGACGAAGTCTCAAAGGCTTGTTTAGATACTTAGGCAAATCCTCTTCCGTAACGTATGCAATTTTGATTTGCGAAGCAGGTACGAATATAGTATATCCGCCATAATATCCTTTCAAACCGTTTTTGGTTACCTCTGTCATTGCCATACTGAATTCAGGCGAAGAAAGTTTCTCAACAGCGTCGCTGTTTTCCTTGTTACGCTTGTCAACAACCTTCTTTGAAAAATATATATACTCTTTGGGAAGAGATTTTGAAGTCTTTTCAATTACTATAGCGGAAAACTTATCTCCCTCTTTATAATTTTCGGGATTGTAGTCTACTCCGTCAATTTCTGCATCGTCCTTGCACACAAAGCCGTCTTTCTTTCCGCCAAAACTTACAGCAATGCCTTCGTCGTTTGCAGAAATTACGGTACAAGTATACGTCTTACCTGCTTTGACGTTCATTGACTTGTCGCCTTGGGAAGCGAGAAGCGCGCCAAAAGTGTCCTCCTTTGCAGTTTCGGTCTCAATTTTATTGATTTCTTGAGATTCTTTCATTAGATTTTTTACCTCCTCAATCAACTCTGGTGGAGTTGATGCGCCGGCAACTATGCCGATTTTTATATTTTTATTCACATTTACCGACTTTAAGTCGTCTATTGTTTCTATTAAAAACGTAAGCGGACAATTTTTTTTGCAAATTTCTTGTAATTTGCGAGTATTGGAACTGTTATTACTCCCGACAACGAGCATCAAATCGCATTCTTTACTCAATGTCTCACACTCTTTCTGTATACCTAAAGTAGTATAGCATATCGTATTATTTGTATCAAGCGTTTTTATGGATGTTTGTAAAATTTTGATATATTTTTCTACATTTTTATGGTCATAAGTAGTCTGTACGACAAGACAATATTCTTTTTGGTTGTCAAAGGCAACGTCAGTTTCGCCATTGTATATAATCGCAGTGTTGTCGCACCATCCATTGGTACCTATCACTTCTGGATGATTGGGATTGCCGATAATAATTATTTGCTTTCCTTTGAGATAATTTTCTCGCACTATCTCGTGTATCTTTTTGACAAAAACGCACGTACAATCTACGTACTCGATATTATTTGACTTCAAACGGTCGTATATATCCTTACCTACGCCGTGCGATCTGATAATTATCTTATCGCCTTTAAAATCATTGAGATTATCGACTGTTACTACGCCTCTTGCGCGCAACTTATCCAACACAACTTCGTTGTGAATCAATTCTCCGTAAACATAAGCAGGCGTATTTATATTCATAGCGACGTCGACGGCTTTCTTTACGCCTTGACAAAAACCGCTGTTTTTAGCGACCGTCACTGACATTAGCGCACAACTCCTTGCTCTGATTTTTCTTATATCTTAAATATCTTTTTTTACTTCCCTTACACTCTTCAACAAGTATATCGATTTCTCTTCTCAATTCTTGCATCTTATCGGATATAACTTGCGTAGCCTCATCTCTGATGTCTCCAATCTTTTTATCGTAAAATTCGTCTAACCAAAACGGAGCGCCTACCATAAGTTTGTTTCTCTTAAAAATACCAGTCTTTTTATAATAAAGCATTGGCACGATAGGCGCCTTTGCCTTAATCGCAAAAGTTGCAACACCTTGTTTAAATGGCAAAAATTCTTTTGAATTTTGCTTATTTCTCGTGCCTTCCGGAAAAATCAATACCGGTTGATTTTTATTGAGAGCCCCCAAAATACTCTTGACTGCGTTGACGTCGGCTTCGCCTCTTTTTACGGATATTCCCCCCAACTCTTTTGCCACGTTTGCAACAAAAGTATTTTGCGTGACTTCGTCTTTCATTACGACTTTGCCGTTTTTGCCAAGCAATTTAGAAATTATTACGCAAGGGTCAAGCGCAGAATAATGATTACAAATCACCACGGCCTTGGAATTTTTGGGGAAATTATCTTTAAAATAAATCCTTGTGACCCATAATGCTCCCATTACCCATCTAGCAAAATTTGCAATGCC
>WSNH01000149.1 GCA_013316135.1 Clostridia bacterium | reverse complement strand
TAGCCTCTTCTTTGAGTCAAACTCATTATTTGATTTCGGTTACCCAGCCAAACTCATCCTCGTAACGCTCTGACTGAATACCTGTAATCTTATCGTATAGGAAAGACGTAATCTCACCCATTTTTCCATTGTTGATAACCATATCTTTGCCCTTGTAGGAAATAGTACCTACCGGAGATATAACGGCGGCAGTACCCGATCCAAAACTCTCTTTGAGCATACCTTTGTCATACGCGTCTACGATTTCGTCCATTGAGATTCTTCTCTCGCTTATCTTATAGCCATACTTCTTGAGTACCTGTATACACGATCTTCTCGTGATACCGTCGAGAATACTGCCGACGAGCGCAGGAGTAACTACTTCGTCGCCTATAACGAAAAACATATTCATTGATCCAACTTCTTCGACGTACTTATGCTCAGACGAATCCAACCAAAGCGCTTGGTCGTAGCCCTTTGAATTTGCAATCTCTCCGCCCATAAGCGACGCAGCATAGTTGCCCATACACTTTGCTTCTCCGGTTCCGCCAATGGACGCTCTGACGAGATTTTCCTCTACAAGTATCTTTGTAGGTTGAAGTCCGTGAGCATAATATGAGCCTACCGGCGAAAGAATAATGAAGAATCTATATTTTTTACTTGCGTGTACGCCCAAAACTTCCTCGTTGGCAATAAGCGTAGGTCTGATATAAAGCGCCGTACCGGGCTCGGTCGGAATCCAATCTTTTTCCAACTTGATAAGTTCAAAAAGCGCGTCTTTTACGACTTTTGCGTCAAAGTTTGGCATACACAGACGCGTAGCCGACTTGTTCATACGCGCAAAGTTGTCGTCTATTCTGAAGACAGTAATCTTGCCTTCTTTGGTCTTATACGCCTTTGCTCCCTCAAATATACCTTGCGCATAGTGAAATATATTGGTTGCGGGCGCAATTGCAAAAGGAGCGTAAGGAAGAATTTCCGGTTCTTTCCAAGCGCCATTCTCATAATCCATTACAAGCATATGGTCTGTAAAATATTTTCCAAAACCAAGTTTTGATGAATCGGGTTTTTGCTTAGGTTGTGTTGTCAACGTAATTTTCATATTTACACCTCGTATTCCCACACGGGAATTTGATATTGATTTTTAATTTATCGGACTTATTTATCCACAGATCCCTTATTCGCTCAGATCAACGTATTGAAACCGACGTAATCTGATTTTACGGCTTCTATCTTTGCCTTGTCAAGAGTAATATCCACAATCTTTGTCATTACATCTTTTACGACTTGCTCAGGTATTGCCACCGTCAAAGTCACATAGTCGCCGTATTCTACGCTCTCGACTTGTCCGCCCTTGCTCACACAGGACTCCTCGACCCTTTTATAGATAGCGTAAGACACCGTTATTTTCTTTACGTCTGCCCACACCATCTTTACAATCTTGGCTTTGTCCAGCGCCTCGCTCACGCTTGACGAATATGCTCCGACAAGTCCGTTGGCACCGAGTTTAATTCCGCCAAAGTATCTTGTCACGACTGCCAGCGTCATAAACGCGCGTCGTTTTTTCAGCACTTCCAACATTGGAACTCCTGCCGTGCCTTGCGGCTCTCCGTCGTCGGAGAAACGCTGCTCTGTAGCGCTTTGGTTGGATATAAATGCGTAGCAATTATGCGTCGCATCTCCATACTTTTTTGATATACTCTTCACCTTGCTTATTGCATCGTCATAATCTTTTATCGGCAAAAGCGTAGTAATAAATCTCGATTTGCTGATTACTAGAGTATGCTCAAACGGCTCTGCCAAGGTGAAGTAAGACTTTTGCATTACTCGACCGTCACTTTGACGTGCATTTTTTTGCCTTTGTGCAAAACAAATCCGTTTGTCTTTTGGGCGTCTGTCAAAACAAAATTGATGTCGTTCACTTTCTCTTCGTCTATCTTTACACCGCCGCCGGCAATAAGATTTCGTGCTTCGCTCTTTGACTTACAAGCGCCTACGGCAACCATTATATCAAGTATATTGACGCAATCTTTTGATATGCTTCTCGACGGCATATCTTCTCCGCCTCCGCCAAAAGCCGCCAACGCCTGCTTCTGCGCAAGTTGCGCCTGCTCCTCGCCGTGAATTATCTTTGTCAACTCAAAGGCAAGTCTTGATTTTGCTACGTTCATTCTCTCGTCTTGATATTTGCAAAGTTCCGCAATTTCGTCGATTGGCATATAAGTCAAGAGTTTCATACACTTTTCCACGTCGGCGTCTGCGGTATTTCTCCAATACTGATAGAACTCATACGGAGAAGTCTTGTTAGGATCAAGCCATACCGCGCCTTTTTGTGTCTTGCCCATCTTTTTACCCTCGCTGGTGGTAAGAAGCGTAAACGTCATTGCGTAAGCGTCGCTGCTCTTCTTTCTTCTGATGAGGTCTGCGCCTGCCAAAATATTAGACCACTGATCGTCGCCGCCGCACTCCAACTTGCAGCCGTAATGCTCAAAAAGGTACAAGAAATCATAAGCCTGCATAAGCATATAGTTGAACTCAAGAAAAGACAAACCCTTTTCCATTCTCGACTTAAAGCACTCTGCGGTGAGCATTTGATTTACCGAAAAATGCGCGCCTATGTCTCTTATAAACTTGATATAGTTGAGACCGTCAAGCCAATCGGCATTGTTGACCATAATCGCGGCATTCTCTCCCTCAAAAGAAAAGAATTTTGACATCTGCTCTTTAAATCTATCGCAATTGTGTTTTATCGTCTCGTCCGTCATCATTTGACGCATATCTGTTCTGCCTGACGGATCGCCAATCTTTCCGGTACCGCCTCCGATAAGTACGATTGGCTTATGTCCCGCCTTTTGCATATAACTCATTACCATAAGTTGCATAAAGTGTCCCACGTGAAGGCTGTCTGCAGTCGGGTCAAAACCGATATAGAAGGGCACGCTTTCGCTACCTAAAAGTTTATACAACTCCTCTTCTCTGACCGTCTGTTTGATAAAGCCCCTTTCTCTGAGGACGTCCATTATGTTTCCTTTGATTTCCATTTTGATTTCCTTAAATCTATATTATTTTAAAACATTATAACACCACTTTTTCGCAATGTAAACAAAAAATACTTTTTTCTTTATAAATACTCGCCATTCCATCGAGGATAAAGTGTCGCAATACCACTTCACTTCGCTCCGGTCGAAATGACAAAATATTGTCACAGTGACGCCGCTAAGAAAGACCTGTCAACCTTATTAGAATGGTCGGCGTCTTCTTGCATAAGATCTTTGATAGTGATGCCATTGAAATATTCGTCAATCAATTTATGCAAACCTTTCCACATTTCTAAGGTGCGACAATGCTCCATATTTTCGCAAGGCTTTGCTCCGCACTCAAGACAGGCTACCGGCGCAAGATCTCCTTCGACAAGTCGTAAGATTTCGCCTACCGTATAGTCTTGAGGTCTTCTGGTAAGTTTATATCCACCGCCTTTGCCGTGAAGACCTTCGACTATATTGTTTTGCTTGAGTATTGACAAAATATGCTCCAAGTACTTTAAAGACAGTCTTTGCCTTTGCGCAACTTGCTTCATAGCGATATAATTGCCGTCGTCATTCTCGGCAAGGTCTATAATTATTCGCAATGCGTATCTTCCTTTTGTAGATATTGTCATATTGTTGTCCATCCTTATTTTATTGCCGTCTCGACCGTAGCGGACAGGTCTCTATACTTTTATCGCCTTGAGCGTTGTCAAAATGTTTGAATTCCATTGAGAT
>WSNH01000148.1 GCA_013316135.1 Clostridia bacterium | reverse complement strand
TTATATTGACAGAGTATAAGTTATTTGTTATAATTAAATAAAATATAAAATGTTTAAGCATATAATTATATGACAGTTTAAAGAGGTGGATTTGTGCGATTGGGTCTTAAGCAAAAAAACACGTTGATAGTTTTGTTGATTGCGGTGGTAATAATCGTATTTGGCAGTAGCATAGGCGTAGGCGTATATTTCGGCGTCAATAATGACAGATACAGCGGATACGTTTATGACGCGGACGGCGCGCCTCTTGGCGGAGTTGCCGTAACCAACGGCAAAGACGTGGTTAAGACAGACGCGGACGGCAAGTTTACGCTCGACGGTTGGCTTAAGGGAAGATTTATTACGGTGACGATTCCAAGCGGGTATTGGACTGAAAATTATTATATCGAGATGGGCAAGGAAAAGGAAGGATATGACTTTTATCTCGATAAGAAAGACGTCGACGAAACAAACCACAGTTTTTTGCAAGTCACAGATACAGAGATAGGCTCCGACGGCGCGGGCGTGTTGATTGATGAAATACGCAAAAGCGCTCAAGACGAGAACGCGTCCTTTATAATACATACCGGAGATATTTGCTACGAGGACGGACTTAAGCAGCACATCAAGGATATGAACAGCGAAAATATGGGCGTTCCGGTGCGCTATATCATTGGCAATCACGATTACGTTAAATGGGGAAAGTATAGCGAAGATTTATTTGAAAGTACTTACGGACCGGTCAATTATTCTTTTGACGTGGGCAATATACATTACGTAGTTACGGCTATAGCAAAGGGAGATTATCCGGCTCGATACGGCAGAAGCGACGTATGGCGTTGGCTTGCAAAAGACCTAGCAAATGTGCAAAGCGGCAAAAAGGTGGTAATATTCAATCACGATTACTGTCCCGACGAAAACGGATTCGTCGTAAGATACGGTATCAACAAACTCGACCTTAAGAAGAAGGGGCTTATTGCTTGGGTATTCGGACACTGGCATTACAGTTATCTCAACGACATAGACGGCATACTCAATATCACAACCGGCAAGGCCGACGGAGGAGGCATTGACTCAACTCCTGCGGCAACGCGCGTCGTGGAAGTCAAAGGAGGGGACATTGCTCAAAGCAGGTTGATATACCGCAACTTCCAACCTCAGGAAATGGAGCAAGGATATGAATGGACGCAAAACCTCGACGGACACGGCGAATTTGCACAGCCGATTTATAAAGACGGCCGTATATACGTAGGTACGGTTGACGACGGCTATCCCAAGAAATGCGGAATTTATGCGCTTGACGCCGATAGCGGAAATATAATCTGGAAGTACGATACAAAGAATTCTGTACGCAACTCTTTTGAAGTTGTCGGCAATAAGGTTGTGGCTCAGGACGTAGAGGGAAGAGTGTATTGCATAGATAGCAACGACGGCAGTTTGATTTGGTCTTATAAGACGGCGTTGCTGGCGGCAGCGAATACCGGACTCAACGTGATTGCGGAAGACGGCAGAGTATATTGCGGCGGAGCGCAAAGGTCGTATTGCCTTGATTTAAATGACGGAAAAGTCATCTGGCAAAAGAAAAATGCAAGGGCAAATTCTTCGCCGACGCGTATGGTTATTGACGGAAATATGCTCATTGTCGGGTCGCATTGGGACGAACTCATCGCATACAACAAAACCAATGGAAAGCGCATTTGGTCTAACGACAAAGAAGGACTTCGTTATCGCACGACTACTCCTGTCGTCGTGGGCAGCAGTATATACGTTGCGGCAGGAGAAAGACTGTTTGAACTCAACAAGTCAAACGGCAAAATTATTAGATATTCTGATATGGGCATAAATCTTGATACGGCAACTGCGCCGTATATTGTCGACGGAATAGGATATTTTTGTACTGCTAAGACCGGAGTAGTCGCATATGAACTGTCTACTTTCAAAAAGTTAGCAGAATATCGCACCGGCAATGCGATGACGTTTACATCTCCGTATACGTCCGGTGAGATAGCAACTGTGGAGAGCAGTATTGCGCGACTGGGTGAAGATTTGGTTTTTGGAGCCTCTGACGGATATATTTACCGTCTTGATAAAAACTTAAATTTGATCAGAAAATATTTTGTAGGTTCGCCTGTTTTAAGTAGTTTGGAAGTAGTTGGGGATGACGTGATAGCGTTGGACTTTTCGGGAAATATAACTAGGATATGTCTCAAATAATATTTTGGAAAGTTTGCAATTTCAAGTTATGACAAAAGTTCTCGAATAAATTGTTCGAGAACTTTTAACTATATATCATTTACAAAGAAAATTGAAATTTATCTTACAGCCTTGATTTGCGAATATCCGTTCCAAGCAAAAACAACTTTCTCCTGTTCGTCGGCGTAAACCTTTTCGACATTGCATATATAAAGATAATGATCGCCTGTTTCGATATATTCTTTCAATCTGCAAACGATTGCAAGCGCACTGTATTCGGGTACGGAAATATCGCTGTCGGGGAGCACTTTCATTTTAACGCCAAACTTCTTGATTTTATCTGTGTTTCTACCCGTAGAAATTCCGCATCCCATTACGACATCGGCAATCTTGTCGCTCGGTATTGTAAGAATAACCTTTTTATTTTGCCGTACCATTTCGCCGCTGTACGAAGTCTTTGCCATAGCATAAGCTATCATATTCGGGTTATATGACAAATAAGTCCACCACGATACGGTAGCAAGGTTAGTGCTGCCATCCGGCTTTTGCGTGCATACAATGGTTACGGGATTGGGAGAACTTATTTTAGACGCTCCCGTCAAAGTGATTTCTTTCATAAAATTTACTCCTTTATTTTATGGATTTTCCTAGTTCATAGGCGTCGGAAAGTTCTTTTCTTCCTGAAATATCGCCGATTGCCATAACACCTCCGCAAAGCACTTTGCCGAGCGATTTCCATTTGAGATATTTCATAAGATTATCATACCAATACACGCTTTCCTTGAATCCGTTACCTTCCGCAGCCATAAGCAATATACATTCCTTTTTAGGATTACGATAATCTTTATCGCATTCCGCGACGGCAAACAGCCTATCAAACGCCGTTTTCAGTTGTCCGCTTATCGTCCAATAATATAGCGGACTTGCTAGTACTACAACATCGGCGGCTTTATATGCCGGGTAGATTTTGAGCATATCGTCTTTTTGCGCGCAGGGGCTTTCGAGATTTTTTCCGCCGCCAAAGCAACCTAAACAACCGTGAATATCCATTTCGTTTAAGAAAAATTCCGTAACGGTGTTTCCCGCTTCCCGAGCGCCATTCACAAACGATTTTATCAGTTCCGCCGTATTTCCGTTTTTCCTCGGACTGCCGTTAAGAACAATGATGCGTTTTGCCATTTTATCACCCTTTTTTAATTGTATTTGAATTCTGATTGTATGCTTTTGCAACGCATTTCCATTCGCCGTTCATCTTCAAAAGCAAAAGATAGTCGGTAAAATCTATGCGGTTGCCCCAACCTTCCTCGAGAACACGCACAACGGCGAGCGTTTCCTCCAACGCAATAACGTCTATACGCGCTTTGAAATTCTTGTCGCTGCCGACGGTGTCTATGTTATGGTAAAACTGCTGTATCGAACCGTGTTCAAGTTCGCCGTCCAAATAACCGAATAATACTGCCTCGTCAATAAATAACTTTTTAGCGTGCGCGCTGTTACCCTCCGCGACGCTTTTTACAAAGTTCATTGCGGCTTGTTCTACTGCTTGATATTCTTTAAGTTCAGCTCTCATAAAAACTCCTTTTGACTGTTTTATTCATATTTTTTTCGTTGAACAGT
>WSNH01000147.1 GCA_013316135.1 Clostridia bacterium | reverse complement strand
TAATTACATTTTGAGGGTATAAAATGCCAAGTGTGTGTAAACAATTACCCATATGAAAAACTTGGTATTTTTATGTATTGGAACAACTAAAATTATTGGGGACAGTATTGGTCCCAAAGTGGGCGACAGGCTCAGAGAAAAAGGCGTCAATGCTTACGTTTACGGCAATACGCAAAGACAGGTCACTGCAATCAACGTCGACGATTACGCAAAGATGATCGCCCAAAGGCATAAGGACGATATAGTGGTCGTCATTGACTCCGCGCTTGGCAAACTCAAAGATATTGGCGCGATAAAGGTCACTCGCAACGGCATAAAGCCTGGCGGCGCCTTTGATAAAAACAAAGAGAGAGTAGGCGATATAGGTATCCTTGCGGTAGTGGGCGACGCAGACGGCAACCGTATGCAGGAATTAAAAGACAGAGACGAGACTTTTGTAGGACATCTTGTCGACAAAGTCGTAGAATTTGTCGGCGGTCTGCTTTTTAAAGCCGTAAATTTGGGAGCAATTCAGGGCTGATCGGTATGCTAAATATTGGTATATGAGATACGAATTGTCTGAAGCGTTGCGAAACTGAGGGAATGTTTTTTTTAGATAATAATGTATAGAGAAAACAATAGTGACGCATATTTTATCTATTTCTATTGTTTTCTCTTTTACTTATTATCTATTATTCAAATAACGACTGCGCTCGAAATGACGTCATGATTGGTTGAAAAGACGTAATAGACGGTCGAAATGACTATTTAAATTCTCCGCAAGCAAATAGACGGTTCGCTTATTCGGTGAGAAGGGAGTGGCGTAATATTTTCACTATAAATAATGATTTACTATACGATGAAAATGAGCGCAGGCTACTTTTTGTACGTCAAGAGAGTTTGTAAAAGCAGATGAAGCATTTTTGCCGTGTAAAATTAAGGCACTTCTCTTCTCTCCAAACTAATGTTAAAAGAACTTCTTCATATCTCCGCCGTAAGTCTTCATTCTCGTTACGCCGGTTTTGTTGAAACTGCGAGATTCTTGCTGCTGTCTTTCGGCAGTTTGGCTTTCTGTTCTTGGTTTTGAAGGACGGTTGTTGTCTCTTCTCTCTTTTGGTCCTTTATCGTTGCGTCTATCCCCTCTTTCTCTGTCGTAAGCAGGCTTTTTGGGAGAAATTACGACGTATCTGTTAGGCTCCTCGCCGTGACTTTCCGTAATGACAAATCTGTCGTCGTGCAAAGCCGAGTGAATTATTCTTCTCTCAAATGGATTCATAGGTTCGAGAGATTCTGCCTTATGAGATTTTGCCACTCTAAAAGCAATCTTTTTAGCAAGTTTGGATAGAGTTGCGGTTCTCTTTTCTCTGTAATTTTCGCCATCAATAACCAATCTTTTGTTGTCTGGATTGTTTTTGTTGACTACTAAAAGAGAAAGATATTGAAGAGCGTCGAGTACGTCTCCTCTATATCCGATAAGAGCGCCTGTATCGTCACCTGTCAGATTGACGTAGAACGCGTCTTCTTTTTCTTGTACCTCGGCAATGCAATTGATATTCATTTTTTCAATAATGCCGTTGATAAAATCGTTGACAAGAGTTGCTCCGGTGACTTTTTGCGTAACTCTTACGGTAATTTTTTTGCGAATAAGTCCCGTTTCTTTTACTTTTTCTGCATCGACTTGGTTTTCGTCAAGACCGAGTTCGTCAAGAGCCTGCTTAAGAGCCTCTTCGTAACTGTTTGCAGTAATTTCTATGCTTTTCATATATATCTCCTCAAAGATAGCGCGCTATCTTTTATCTAATAATCCGTATTATTATGTGCAATACCTCGTCTTTGAGGTATTATTTATATATCTATAATCTTATTTCTTTGCCTTGTTGGACTTTTTTGTATTTTTAGTTGCTAATTGCTGTATGATTATAGGCTGATTTTGTTTTTTCTTATCCAAGTTCTTTATTATAAGATTGAAAGAAATAGAAGTGATCATTGTCATAAAGTTGCTGACAAAGTAATATATCGCAAATGCTGCGCTGTACATAATGGCAAAGATACCAAGTACAACTGGCATAAGATACGTCATAGTCTTGTTCATTATGCGTTGCTGTTTTTGTTGAGCCTCGTCGCCGGTCATTTGCACAGGTTGCATCTTTTGTTGCAAAGTCGTTGACAAAAAACTGGTTGCGATAGAAAGAATTGGAAGAATAAAATAACCGTTCCATCTGCTCATATTCCAAAAATTTGTCTTGTTATAGTTGTTGATTATAGGCGTCATAATTTGGTCGTAAGATACGCCCGCCATCTCCGGGAGAGTTGCGCCTATACCGCCAAAACCAGTCGAAGTGAAGTTGGAAAAACTTGGAATTACATTTGCCCAAGTGTCGGACATAAACACGTTTTTGACCCAAAGCCAACTTTCAGGTTTGTAGCCTGTGACAAGAGTTTCGTTGAGTTTTTCAATAAGTCCGGCTTGACGAATATAATCATAAGAAGGTACAAAGCCTTCAATGAAGTCATTGCCGTTCATAAACTGGATATTGCACTTTTGTGAAATAGCCTCAGCATTGTCCTTGAAGAACTGCAGATAAACGTCATTGTAAAGGTTGCTTACAATCGTTTGATTGTAATTGACGATATATTCTCTGAAGCCCTGAAATACCAAACCGAATATCACAAGCGTGAAAATCATCGGCAGACAGGAAGTAAAAATATTCATTGAGCCCTTTTGAAGTTCGTATTGCTTTTGTCGAAGAATGTCGGGACGGTTGGCGTACTGCTTTTGAAGTTTTTCCAATTGAGGACGGATTGCGTCCATTTTGGCTTTTTGCTTGCGCATAATGAGTTTTTGCCAAATATCGAGAGGCAAAATCAATAAACGCAACATAATAGAAAACACCACTACCGTCCAACCGAAGTTGCCGATACCGCTGTTCATCCAATCCAGCAGGCTGATGATTGGTTTCCAAATAGCATTCACCGCCGCTAGCAAACTATAACTCATAATAGCCATTTTGCATTTCCTTTTAGATCGTCTTTCACGGGATCATATCCGCCTTTTGAAAAGGGATTGCATCTCAATATCCTCGCTGCACCCATTGCAGAGCCTTTTAAATATCCTCTTTTGGCTATGGCTTGTCCCATATACGCCGAACACGATGGAATGTGTTTGCATTTGCCACCAATCACAGGATTGATAAATTGCTTATAATATTGAATAAAAAAATTTCCGCTTTTCATTTATCGTCCGTACGCCTCAATCAAACTTTGCCCTGTCTAATACGCTTTGTTTAATTTTTAGTCTTTGCGCGACGTCATCGTCGATTTTTCTTGCAAGCAAGTTGCTTTTGATTATCAAATGCAAAAGACTGTTTGAAAGTTCTTCAAAACTCGCTTTGCAGCAAGCCTCTCTTGCAATAACGATATAATTCTCGCTGTCTTTAAGATACGGTATAAGCGCTCTAAACGCTTCTCTCAAACGTCTTCTGACTTTGTTGCGAATTACTGCTCTGTTGTCGACTTTCTTGCTTACGATAAAGCCCACCTTCAAAAAATACTTGGAAGGGGCGTGGACAAGTACAAGCATCTTATTGGCATTACTTTCGCCTTTTCTGTGCAGATAACTAAATACCCTGCCATTCTTTAGCCTGTACTTTTTTTGCATACCAAACTTAAGCAGTAAGTTGCTTTCTGCCTTTGTTGCGACGTCTCTTTATTACGTTTCTACCGCTCTTGCTACGCATTCTCTCACGAAAACCGTGAACCTTTGATCTTTGTCTTTTCTTGGGTTGATACGTCTGTTTCATATCATTTTATCTCCTTTTTATAT
>WSNH01000146.1 GCA_013316135.1 Clostridia bacterium | reverse complement strand
CTTCATAGGTATTGCTTATCGTTCCGTCAAAATCAAAAAATACGTATTTCATCTCTTTTGATATTCTCTTTATGTTATTTTATATGTATATTATATGCAATTAGGTAGATTTGTCACTCAAGCGCAGTCGAGAGGTTTTTATTTATTCTGTCATTTCGAGCAGCGCAAAGAAATTTGATCTATCAACTGTTTTTGAGATTTTCTATCTCAAGTTGAAGTTTGCGAGCCTTTTCCTGATTGCTTATAAGTTTCTCTTTTTCTTTGTCAATAAGCGCTTTTGGCGCCTTTGCTACGAAGCCTTGATTGGAAAGCATCTTCTGGCTTCTTTCGATTTCTTTTTGAGTATAGGCAAGGTCTCCGCTCAATCTCTCTATTTCTTTTTGAGCGTCTACCAAGTCGCCAAGAGGTACGGCAATCTCGCCAAAATCACCAAAGAGCGAAACAATTTTTTCGCTGATTGCGCTCTTGTCTTGCAAGTATTCTGCGTGCTCTACGCCTGCCAGTTTGTAGATATAACTTACATCTTTTGGATTGATTGCGCTTGCAATAAAGTAAGCCTTTATCTTCTTAGACGGAGCCACTCCCTTTTCCGCTTTCATATTGCGGATTGCCTTGACGGCTTCCATTGCTTTGGCGAATTCTCCGCTCTCTTTGGTATAGTTGTATTTTTTGTTTACGGCAGGCCAACTTGATATGACTATGCTCTTCTTGGTCGTAGGCAAGTTCTTGTATATCTCTTCCGTAATAAAAGGCACGAAAGGATGCATCAATTTCAATATATTCTCAAGCACATATACGAGTACCGAAAGCGTGTTGATCTTTTTATCTTGATTGTCACCGTACAAAGATACCTTTGCAAGTTCTATGTACCAATCGCAAAACTCTGTCCATACAAAATCGTATAATTTCGCCGCTGCGTTTCCCAGTTCGTATTTTTCTAGGTTGGCGGTAATATCTTTGATTGCCTTGTTGAGTCGCGACATTATCCATTTGTCGGCGTTGGTCAATCTGAAAGTGCCCATTTCTTTTACGCGCACGCCCTTGAGATTGAGAAGAGTAAAACGCGACGCATTCCACAGTTTGTTCATAAAGTTGCGCGAAAACTCCGTTTTTTGGTCGGTGTATCTCGTGTCGTTGCCGGGCGCTAAGCCTTGAACCAACGAAAATCTCAAACTATCCGCGCCGTAATTATCAATGATTTCAAGAGGGTCGATACCGTTGCCGAGTGACTTACTCATCTTTCTGCCTTGGCTGTCGCGCACTATACCGTGTATAAGCACTTCGGGGAAAGGTATATCCCCCATATGTTCCAAGCCGGAGAAAATCATTCTCGCAACCCAGAAAAATATTATGTCGTATGCGGTGACGAGAAGACTGTTGGGATAGAAATACTTAAGGTCGTCCGTCTTGTCCGGATATCCCAAAGTTGAGAATGGCCACAATGCGCTGGAAAACCAAGTATCAAGCACGTCTTCGTCCTGTCTGACGTGTTTTCCGCCACACTTGGGACAGACCGTGACCGCCGTCTTTGACACAGTCATCTCGCCGCAGTCGTCGCAGTAATATGCAGGTATTCTGTGTCCCCACCAAAGTTGACGCGATATGCACCAATCTTTGATATTTTCCATCCAATTGAAATATATCTTGCTGAATCTTGATGGGATAAACTCTACTTTCTTTTTTCTGACGACGTCTATCGCCGGCTTTGCAAGAGGTTCCATCTTGACAAACCATTGCTTGCTTACGATAGGCTCGACGGTTGCGTGACAACGGTAGCACTCGCCCACGTTGTGCTTGTAATCCTCAATCTTGACCATATACCCCTGCGCCTGCAAATCTTCACAGATACGCTTGCGGGCGTCCACTCTGTCAAGTCCTTGATATTTGCCGGCAAACTCGTTCATAGAGCCGTCGTCGTTCATTATTCTTATGACTTGAAGATTGTGTCTCAATCCCACTTCAAAATCGTTGGGGTCGTGCGCAGGCGTTATTTTGACAGCGCCGCTACCAAAATCCTTTTCGACGTATTCGTCTGCAATGATAGGTATTTGCTTGTTTACCAGCGGTAACGTCAGCATCTTGCCAACCATATCCGCATATCTTTCGTCCTTGGGATTGACTGCGACTGCCGTATCGCCGAGCATAGTCTCGGGACGCGTAGTAGCCACTATTATTTCGCCGCTTCCGTCTGAGAGCGGATATCTGATATGCCAAAGGTGCGAATCTTGCTCTGAATACTCCACTTCCGCGTCGCTTAGAGCCGTCTTGCAACAAGGACACCAATTGATAATTCTGTCGCCTTTATAGATAAGTCCCTTGTTGAAAAGATTGACAAAGACTTCATTGACCGCCTTAGAACACTTCTCATCCATCGTAAAGGTCTCTCTCGACCAATCGCAAGAAGCGCCCAACTTCTTAAGTTGTTCGACAATTCGTCCTCCGTATTGCTCTTTCCAAGCCCAGGCGCGCTCCAAAAAGCCCTCTCTGCCTACGTCTTGCTTGGTAAGCCCTTCTTCCTTATTCATCTTCTCTACAATCTTTACTTCTGTCGCAATAGACGCGTGATCAGTACCCGGCAGCCAAAGCGTGCTGTAGCCCTGCATTCTCTTAAATCTGATTATTACGTCTTGAATCGTATCGTTGAGAGCGTGACCGATATGGAGTTGACCCGTGATATTCGGCGGCGGTATGACGATGGTAAACGGCTCTTTCTTACCGTCGACCTTGGCTTTGAAATAGCCCTTATCTACCCACTCCTTATACAACTTATTCTCAAACGATTTTGGATCGTAAGTCTTTGACATTTCCATAAATTTTTTCCTTATATATTTAACTGTTATATTATGTTTAATTCCAATTCATAGTGATGATTGCCGCCAACATACCTATAAACACTACGCCCATAGAAGTAAACTTGAGCGCCGTATAAAGCATCTCGGTGTTGGGGTCTTCGCCTTTTGCTTTGCGTTTGTTGCCGATTGCATTGGCAATTGGTCTGGAGCAGAAACTAAACACAAGTCCCACCGCCATAACGCAAATACCTATTATAACGGAAGGCTGTGTAAATCTCTCCCAGTGAAAAGCAATCGCCAACAAATTCAAAATCTGCACTTATTTATTCTCCCATTGAGTATCAGAGTTTTCTGACTTTTCTTCATCTTTGACCTCGGCATTGTCCTCGACTTTTTCTTCTACCGTCGGCAAAGGATTGCCGTATCTGTCAAGAGTGTCGAGAATTCCGCTTTCTCTCACTTTCTTGAGTTGTATTTGATAAATGACGGTATATATTGCCGCCGCAACAATTGCAAGAACGCTACCTGCGACTAAAAGCGCGAAGTCTACCCACCAAATTATAGTGTATTTATTCCCAAACTTTTCACCTAAGTGCGTAAAGAATGACAAAAGTATACCTGCAAAATAGATAAACGCGCCTGCCTTGCCTACTTTGTTAGATTTTTGCTCCACTTGCCTTTTGCTTGCGCGCATCCAATACTTGGACGTCACGCCCATATAGACTTCTTTAACTATTATAATTATCGCAAATGCCCAATGCAAATTAGCGCAAATACACAGCATCAACATTGCTACGCATTGCAAAACCTTGTCTGCAATCGGATCAAGCACCTTGCCTATATCCGATATTTGATTAAAGTGCCTTGCGATATATCCGTCGCAAATATCCGTAATTTCGGCAAATAAAAAGACTCCAAAACTAGCCCACATATATGCGTTATTGACAGATTCCATTGCGTCAAATCCACCTATACGGTACATTATCATAAGAACTGCAAAAATCGGTATACAGATAAGCCTTATATAAGTC
>WSNH01000145.1:1723-3848 GCA_013316135.1 Clostridia bacterium | reverse complement strand
ATCCCCTATTATTTCCGTATTGCGCGAAGTTCCGTACTGCAAGTCATGAGTGAAGACTTCATCATGACGCTACGCGCAACCGGTATGAGCGAAAAAAAGATTTTTAATAAACTGAATATTAGGTAGGTTGATTATGGTTTTTATAACAAAAAAGAAGTTTATAGTTACGGTTGCGATAATTGCCGTGATTGCGGTCGCGGTCAGCGTCTGCGGAGTGTGCATTTTTGCGCATAAATCGCAGACGGTTGCAAAATTTTATGAGCATACAGTCGTGATAGACGCCGGTCACGGCGGTATTGACGGCGGAGTTGTGGGCAGTCAAGGCGTCAAAGAGAGCGATATAAATCTAAAAATGGCAGAAATATTAAAAAATATACTTGAGAGCAATGGAATTGGCGTAGTTATGACGAGAACCACTAAGGACGCTCTCAACAACATTAAAAGACTGGATATGCAGGCGCGCAAAGAGATTATAGTCAAGACTGCGCCCAGCGCAGTTATAAGTCTTCACGTCAATAGATTTTCCGATTCGTCGCGCAGGGGCGCCCAAGTATTTTATGACGATACCGGCATTGGTAAAGACTTTGCAGAGAGTATGCAGCGCGGTATAAATGAAAATATCAACGCCAAATACAGCGGTAGAGACGATTATGAGGCAATTGGCGGAGATTTATTTATTACTAAGTGCGTAAAGGTTCCGTCGATAATAATCGAATGCGGTTTTATATCCAATGCCGAAGATGAAAAGTTGCTTTTGTCGCAAGAATACTGTAGGGAACTTTGCGGAGTGATTGCCGGCGTACTAACCGACGCTTTGATTGTATAAAACGGCTGCAGTTTCACAATATATGAATAATGCCTTTTACCTTTGATTTCCAAAAGATAATGCAAAAGCAATGGTAAGGGCAGCGGAGATATACTTATGAAAAAATTTGCTTTGAGTATAATATGTTTGCTTGTGGCATTGACGGCGCTTGGCTTTGGCATTTTCAGCAATGCCGACGAAAATACTGCGCCAATGCTTTTGTGCGTGGGAAGTCAAGATCAAACGACGGCAAGTATGGGAGAAGTCTCGCAGACTTGTCTGGGCGACTTGACGATTTTGATGTATCACAATACTTTGGCGAAAGGCAAGAAGCAAAGCGTATACTGCATCAATCAAGACAGTTTGCGAAAAGACTTTTTGTATCTTAAGAATAATGGGTATAACGTAATCAGTTGTCAAAGCCTTATCGAGCACGTTGACGGCGGAACGCAGCTTCCTGACAAAGCGGTGATTTTGACTTTTGACGACGGATATCTCAACAATATGACTTACGCATTGCCGCTACTTGAAGAGTTTGGCTATAGCGGACTATTTTCTGTTGTGGGCGATTATACATTGTTTGATAAAAACGGAAAGGGCGGAGGCGACTTTATATACTTTGGTTGGGACGATATTGCTCAAGTGTCTAAAAACGCTAACGTAGAGATAGGACTGCACTCATATTCTATGCACAACACTCATCCGAGACTTGGAGTTTCTCAACTCAAGAGCGAGAACGACGAAGCGTATAAACAGGCTTTTTCAAGCGACACGCAAAGACTAGTAGATAAACTAGGCGAATTGGGAGTGACGTCCAATATTTACGCTTATCCGTACGGCAAGTATACGAAGATAAGCGAAAGCGTGCTCAAAGACAAGGGAGTGATAATGACTTTGACTTGCAATGAGGGCATAAATCATATTTACGGCAGACGCAGTCTCTATCTTCTCAAAAGAATAAACAGAGACGCAACGAAGAGTTCGCTTAGAGAGGTGCTGGGCGCCTATGGGGGATAGGATTGCTTTTTGGGCAAGTCATACGGATATATTAACGTCATTTCGACCGAAGCGAAATTGAGAAATATGAGATTTCTCTACTTCTGTCGAAATGACTGGATAATGTGAATTAGACCTCTCGACTACGCTTGAGGTGACATAAAAGGGTGTTAAATGCGGCATAAAAAATCAGTCGAGATAAGTCATAAATATAAGGTTTCTCGACCGATTTATAAATGATTAGATTTATTAAAAGATTTTTGCTTTTACGTTTTCGATTTTTTCTATGTCTTCAAGCAAAATCTTTTTGAGTACTTTTTTAAC
>WSNH01000145.1:0-1713 GCA_013316135.1 Clostridia bacterium | reverse complement strand
AGATTTTTATGTTGTGCCGGGTCAACGGTATTGTCGTAGAGCAAATCTTCTTTATAAATTTTGCTCGTGGCTTTTTCAATGCCGAAAGAGAAGGGCTTTTTGACGCTGTAGGTATATTTATCAGTAATGATAGCGCGTCCCAACTGCGATTCGCTTATTTGCATAAATATATGGTCTCTGCCTTTTTGTGTTTCGAGCATCGGCAATATGCTTTGGCTTTGGTATTCTTGAGGAATTTTTGCGTTTGCTATGTCTAGAATTGTAGCAGTGAGGTCAAGCAGACTGACAAAGTCGCCGAATCGTTTGCCTATATACTTTTGCGTTGCGTTTAACTTGGCAAGTCCGCCGCCGGTCATTACGAATGGCAAATGGGCGCTTGCGTCGTGCGCGCTGCGCTTGTATTCAAAGTTTCTCGTCTTGAAGTGGCAACCGTGATCTGAAGTGTATATGATTATAGTATCGTCCCAAATGCCTTTGTCTTTTACTTTTTGAACAAGGTCGGCGAAGTTTTGGTCAAGACGTTTGCAGCACGCAAGATAGCGCGCGTATTCCGAATTGTAGTTGCCCTTTAGTCCCACGAGGTCGTCGGGGTATGGAGCGTCTTCAAATTGCTTTTCGTCGCCCTCTGCGCACTGGAACATATTTGCCGTATTTTGGTGGTGCGGCTCGAGTTGGGATATCATAAGAAAGAAGGGCTTGTCTTGGTCGTATTTGTCGATATAGTCTATAGCGTAGTCGTTGATGCAATCGCTGCGTACACCTTCAAACGTAACTTTGTTGTTGTCTTTGTCAAACATATATCCGCCGTGTACATCGGAAGTAAATTCCAAGCAGTCGGCAGATAGCCAATAGTCGTTGTAACCGCCGCGCAAGTCTTCGGGGATTGCCTTCTTTTGTACGTTGAATTTTGGCTTAAAGCCAGCAGTATCCGACGCAAGATGCCATTTGCCTATATATGAGGTGTTGTATCCTTGGCGGCTTAGAACTTTGGCAAGAGTGTTGTCGTCGTCCTTGTCCATTGATATGCCGTTGATATAACATTTGTTTTCAGAGGCGTATAAACCGGTCTGTATGCAGGCTCTTGCCGGTCCGCAAACGGGTTGACAGGTGAAAGCGTTGTCAAAAAAGATGCTTTCGTCTGCCATTGCTTCTATGTTGGGCGTGACAGTCTCGTTGATTGTGTCGTACCGTTGCTGGTCGCTGAAATATAAAATTATGTTCATAATATCCCCCAAGTCGGTTAATCATATTTATTGTATCATATTTGTTATGGCTATTCAACAGTTTTATGCTTTTAGCGCTACCGAACTGGTCGCTATATTGATTATACATATTATCATTACGGCAATTTGCATTACGTTGAATGCTACTGCGGTGATTTTGCCCGATATCTTTTTGCCGACAATACTGCCTATAAATCCGCCGAGAACTCCTGCAACCACCATATATGGCAACATTGAAAGATCATAGCCGCCAAAGCCGCCGCTTGCGAATATCGTCACGACTTTGGCAATTTGCGCAAACATTATCGTCACTATTGACGCAAACGTAGCTTCTTTTATCTCCATAGCAAAGAGTAGCATTAGTATAGCCACGTTGAGCGGACCTCCGCCTATTCCCAAGAAAGATGAAAGTATGTCGCAACAAAGCGGATAACCCATATATGAAGAATGTACTCTGATTTGATGCGTTCTTCCAGTCCCGAGAACAAAC
>WSNH01000144.1 GCA_013316135.1 Clostridia bacterium | reverse complement strand
GCAATAGTGATATGTACGGCATTTTGCTTTTTATCGACTACTTGCCCACCCAAATATGCCGAAGTGGTGGAATTGGCAGACGCGCCGGACTCAAAATCCGGTGATGGCGACATCGTGCGGGTTCAAGTCCCGCCTTCGGCACCACCCAGACACACGCAAAAGGAGCGTACAAATTACCCCGAAAGCGTGTGTTTTTCATATTCTACTCTTTGCTGAACTTTACTGTTGATAAGTCTTTGCCCGGCAAAATAATGGGATAGACGTTCTCTTCTTCGTCAATCATAAATTCCAGCAAAGTTGGATATTCAGTTTGTTGCATTGCAAAGGCAAAAGCCTCGTCTATTTCTTCTTTGCTTGTAACTCGCCTATATTTTACTTCATAACTATCAGCAAGTTTTTGGAAACTGGGAACGTAAGCGGGACACTCTTGCATTGTAACACATCGCGTAGGGCATGTTGCCCTACGCCTTAAACAAGTGCTTTGATATCGTTTTCCATAATACAACTCTTGCCATTGTCTTACGTTGCCGAGCCAACAGTTATTCAGCAAACAAATAATAATAGGCAAGCCGTTGATAACTGCCGTAGCAAGTTCTTGCACATTCATTTGAAAACCTCCGTCGCCCACTATGGCAACAACAGGAGTTTTTGGATTTGCCAACTTTGCGCCTATCGCAGCGGGAAGCCCAAAGCCCATAGTTCCAAAACCGCCCGACGTCAATAATCTTCTGCTTTCGTTTAGTTTTAGAAACTGCGTAGTCCACAACTGATTTTGCCCTACATCGGTCGCTACTATAATATCGTCAAACAAAGTATTTAATTTTTCGATAATCATTTGTGGATTGAGTTTATCGTTTGCAATCTTTACGGGATATGCCGATTTTAATTCATCCAAATCTTTTATCCAAGCAGATAATTTCAGCGGTTTGGCATTTTCCGTTAATAATGACAAAACTTTTTTAGCATCGCCCAATATCGGTATGTCTGCCAATATATTTCTGGATACAGTCGAAGGGTCTATATCAATGTGAATTATCTTCGCATGTTTAGCAAAATTCTCCTTGCTACCTGCAATTCTATCATTAAATCTCACGCCTACAGACAGCAACAAATCGCACTTGTCTACTGCGATATTTGCTCCGAAACTTCCATGAATACCCACGTTGCCATAGAATAATGGGCTATCGCTTGGTATCGCTCCCTTTCCCATAATAGTAGTTACTACCGGTATCCCTGTCAGTTCAACAAACTTGCTCAACTCCCTTTCCGCTTTTGAAATCTTTACCCCACCGCCTGCCAACAATAATGGACGCTTTGCGCTTTGTAGAGATTCAATAGCTTTATTTATTTGTTTGTTTTGTTGTTCTAAAGTCGGCAAGGTATCACGCCTCTGTATGTCGATCGGATATTCTTCGCTTCCAAGTTGCTGCTGAATATCTTTTGGTATATCAACAAGAACTGATCCCGGCTTGCCTGATTGCGCAATCACAAAAGCCTTTCTAATTATCGCTCCCAACTCTTCTCGGTTGCGTACTGTAATCGCAAACTTTGTAACACTCTTTACCATACCAACAATGTCGGCTTCTTGAAAAGCGTCCTTGCCGATCAATGAAGTAACGACTTGCCCTGTAAAACATACTAGCGGTACGGCATCATAATTCGCAGTCGCTATCGCCGTAACAAGATTCGTGGCTCCTGGTCCACTTGTAACTAAACACACACCAGGCTTTCCACTTGAACGCGCATAGCCGTCGGCGGCGTGCGCCAGCCCTTGCTCGTGTCTAGGCAAAATCATATTTATCGAATTGTCATTATACAATTCATCAAGCAAATCAATTATCTGCCCTCCTGGATAAGCGAATAATGTATCTACGTTTTCCTCGTTCAATGCTTTTACAAATAACTGCGCTCCTGTTATCATAACGCTATCCCTCCAATAATTGATTTGACCGTTGAATCGATATATTTCACTCGCTCTAAATCAAACAAATCATTGCCAAAGGATGCTGAAAGAAAAGTAAATCCAAAAGTCGCTGATAATATTGATGCAGCCACTGCATCGCAATCTATATCTTTTATTTTTCCTCTCTTCTTCATTTCGCACAAGTAGTCCGTCAATGAATGAAGAAATGTTTGAGGTATATCCATAATCAAAGGCGCTGTTTGTGGATAAATCTGGGGAGAACGCAAACCTATTGACAAACGAACAAATTGAGGCGTGACTTCTTTCATATAATTTTCCATAAACATTTTCAAATCGCTTTCAATATCCCATTTTATATCTGCAAATGTTTCCGACGTGATATTAGGACGATATTGCGGCAATTCCATTCCTGCAATAACTATTTCTTTTTTCTCTTTGAACTTGCGAAATATCGTGCATTCATTTATGCCCGCTCTTTCAGCAATATCCTTTGTCGTTGCGCCAGTATATCCTCTTTCAAGAATTATTTCCATCATAGTGTCGATTATCTTTTTACTTGTCTTATCCATAACATTCTCCAAAATGCAAGTGTTCACTTGCATTTATTGTAACAAGAATAACAAGCGTTGTCAAGTGCTAAAACTTAAAAATTGACAATATATTATGAAACCAGACGTTGTGATCATATAATTTTGTAGTATAAAAAATTTATTTATGAAAAATTCGTTCAAGTACCGACTCCTGGTATGCACCCAAAAAATCCTTTTTGTGCATCTCCCACAAGAATAATATCGCATTTTATCGAAAGATAGAATACGACATTATTTTATTAAATTAACAGAAGTGGGTTTAATCTCCATATAAACGACAAACGGCTACCGTGTTTGGCGATAGTCGTTTGCTAAATTTTATCATTTATTCTTTTCAATATCTTGCCATTTCGAGTTGGTAAGAATATCTGCATTTTCGCCAAAGAACACTTTGCCCGCTTCTTCGTCGCCGCGTAACCAATACAGCATCCAAGCAGTCATATAGCCGTCGGAACGGTTCAACATTTCGCCGTGTTCTGCGCCCATTGCTCTTGCACGCACTTTTATGACATCGGCAGACATATTGTCATAGCAGAATTTAAGTGCTTCAAGCGGGCAGATACCAGCCACCTCATCGTGATTGTCTATACTTTTTCCGTTATCGTCGGAAGTACCCGTACCAGCCACCATAAAATACGGTATTTCGATTTTTGTAGCGTCGTAGCCCCAACCCATATTTTTAGCAAGCAAAGGATAAGCGGCGCTGCCCGTAAAAATCGTTTTATATTTATTGCTGTTATCAAATTCGGTAGCCGCCCGTAATGCGCCTGCGCCGCCTTGCGAATACCCGATAATGCCGATATTATCTTCGTCTATCTTATTGCAAAATACGCTATCGGACTTTTTACCGAGAGAAAGAACGTAATCAAGCGTTTCTGAAGTCGTTTTGCCCGTTCCCGTTTGTCTGTCTTGATTGCCGACAACGATAAATCCCCACGAAGCAAGGCGTTTGAAAAACGGTTCGTAATTGAGCGCAGCCATATTGCTTGCGTTCACAACCATAATGAGCGGATATTTTTCGTTATTGTCTTTCAGTACGGTAGGATACCAAATACGGTATTCTTTAATCGTCTTATTGTCGGCTTTGATTGTATCGTTGGAAACTTCATAACTTCCGAGATATGCGTATTTTTCTTCCGTTTTACTATCGTACTCTACCCAAGTATAATAGTCGTCGGTTAATAGCGGTTTTTGAGAGTCAATATAGTTCTTTACGAACAATACCACAAGCAACACTATTACGGCAAGTACGATTACGCCTACGGCAATCAGAATTCCTTTGACTAACTTTTTCATTTTGTTTCTCCTTTTGGTTGACATTTTATTTTTAATAAACTATACTATGC
>WSNH01000143.1 GCA_013316135.1 Clostridia bacterium | reverse complement strand
TTTTTAATAATATTAAATAAATTAGTTAAAATTATTTGACACGCCCCAAGTCGTGTGCTAAAATGTATAAGCACCTACTATGGGGTGTAATTTTTTTGGAGGTGTTGTTATATGACAACAAGAATTACCTTGGCTTGTACAGAATGTAAGCAACGCAATTACGACACATATAAAAATAAAAAAAATACTCCCGACAGATTGGAGATAAAGAAGTATTGCAAGTTCTGTAAGAAGACAACTCTGCATAAAGAGACCAAGTAATAAGGGGAGATTTTTATGGCAAAGAAGAATAAGAATCAAATGGTTGCTTCTGAAGAGTTGGTGTCCAACGCTCCGCTCAAAGACGCAGATTTGAGTTCAAAAAATGTCTCGGCAAAGGCTAAAGACAGCAAGGAATTCAAGAATAAAAAGGATAAAAAGCAAAGCCCGGGCGCAAGAATAAGAAAGGCTTTCAAGGAGATGTTCTCCGAGTTGAAGAAGGTCAATTGGCCTACGGCAAAGAAGACGGCGTCGGCATTCGGTATCGTAATTGTCGTGGTGCTTTTCTTCCTTGTTATTATATCCGCATTTGATTACGGAATAATGCAGCTCATCAAACTTTTGATGGACGCGTCAGTCGGCAGTTGATAGGAGGACGGTATGGAAGATATGGAAAACATAAACGGCGCTGAACCAAAGTGGTATATACTCCAGACTCAGTTTGGATACGAATCAATCGCCGAATCGTCGCTTAAACAACTTGTAGAACTTAACAACTTGCAAGATTATATTCTCGATATAGTCGTACCCGAAGAGGAAGAGACTGTCGAACGCAACGGAAAACTCAAACTTGTCAAGCATAAAAAATATCCAAATTATGTATTTATCAAGATGATATACACCAAGCAGATTTGGTATATGGTACGCAATACAAGAGGTATCAAAGATTTTTGTAGCGGTTACGACGGCAAACCGTTGCCTATGAGCGACGAAGAAGTCAAGAGGGCTCAACTTGAGAAAGTCACTATTGAGGATCTCGATATTCATGTTGGAGACACTATCAAGATTATGAGCGGTCCGCTCAAAGACTTTATTGGCGAAATCAAAGATATCAAGGCCGATATCGAAAAGGTTAAAGTATCGGTAATGATGTTTGGCAGGGAGACTACGGTCGAACTTGATTTTGCTCAAATCGAAAAACTTTAATTCATCAATGACAGTCGCATAACGCGACTTGGGAGAGGCGTAAAATCTTTTAATGCGACCTCGTTAATACCACGATTGCTAGGAGGTATAACACTATGGCAAAGAAAGTAAAGGCAGTTGTAAAACTTCAACTTCCTGCCGGCAAGGCAACTCCGGGACCACCTGTAGGTTCCACGCTCGGTCCTCACGGAATCAATATTCCGGGATTTACCAAAGAGTTCAACGAAAAGACGAGAGGTCAAGAAGGACTTATCCTTCCTGTCGTAATGACAATTTATGAAGACCGTTCGTTTACGTTTATTCTCAAGACTCCGCCCGCTGCGGTACTTATCAAGAAAGCGTGCGGTTTGCAAAGCGGTAGCGCTAAGCCCAATAAGGACAAGGTAGCAAAACTTACGCAGGCTCAACTTGAAGAAATCGCAAAGACTAAGATGCCCGACATTACTGCAGGCAGTTTGGAAGCGGCAAAAAAGACCATCGCAGGTACTGCTCGTTCAATGGGCGTACTCGTAGAGGAATAATGGAGGCTTGATATGAAACAGAGTAAGAGATTTATTGAAGCGCAAAAACTTGTAGATTCAAGCAAGGCATACGAGCCGCAAGAGGCTATGCAATTGGTTGTCAATACCGCTACTGCAAAGTTTGACGAATCAATCGAACTTCACGTTAGATTGGGTGTTGACTCAAGACACGCAGACCAACAGGTCAGAGGCGTAGTAGTTCTTCCTCACGGTACAGGTAAAACTCAAAGAGTTTTGGTTATCGCAAAGGGCGCAAAGGCCGACGAGGCTTTGGCAGCAGGCGCAGACTACGTAGGCGGCGAAGAATATATCAATAAGATTAAGAATGAAAACTGGTTTGACTTTGACGTGTGCGTTACCACTCCTGAAATGATGGGATTGGTAGGTAGAATCGGTAAGATTTTGGGACCTAAGGGCTTGATGCCAAATCCTAAGTCCGGTACCGTAACTATGGACGTAACCAAGGCTGTCAAGGAAATCAAGGCAGGTAAGGTTGAGTACAGACTCGACAAGACCAATATCATTCACGTTGCTATCGGCAAGAAGTCCTTTGGCGCAGAAAAACTCGTGGACAACTACAACACGATTTTTGACGCAATCGTTAAGGCTAAGCCGGCTGCTGCAAAAGGACAGTACATCAAGAGCGCAACCGTCTCCAGTACAATGGGACCGGGACTTAAGATTGCAGTAAAGATGTAATTTAAGCCTTTGCGGCAAAAATTTGCAAATATGCGCAAAATTGTTTGACAAAAATTTGCAAATAATTTATTATATAAAAGCAAAATATCTTGCCAAAGACAGCAAGTGCGAGCAATCGCTTAATTTCTTGCCGAGGTAGGGACTAACTTTTAAGAGTTTTCACCCTCTGTGTCTTTGGCATAGAGGGTAATTTTATAGGAGGTAAACAATGTCAGATCATAAATCAGCGGCAAGACTTGAAAAAGAACAACACGTTGAAGAAATCAAGTCTTATATCAAGAATTGCAATGGTATGGTTGTAGTCGAATATCAAGGCATTTCTGTTGCGGACGACACTCAATTGAGAGCAAAGTTCAGAGCAGAAAATGTTCAATACAAAGTGCTCAAGAACAGACTTGTTCTTCGCGCTATGCAAGAACTTGGTATCGAAGGCTTTGACCATCATCTCGAAGGCGCATCGGCTTTTGCATTTGCAAACGGCGACGCTCTCGCAGCGGCAAAGATAGTGGTAGAACAAGGCAAGACAATCAAGGCTTTGAAGGCAAAATGCGGTCTTATGGACGGCGCATATATCGACGAAAGCGTGGTTACAAAACTTGCATCTATTCCGTCAAAGGAAGTACTTCTCGCTCAACTTCTCGGAATGCTCCAAAGTCCTATCAGTGGATTTGCAAGAGCTATCCAACAAATTGCAGAGAAGCAAGAGGCTCAAGCGTAATTTGGGCAATCTAAATCAAAATATCGCCGTATGACGGCAAAAACAAAATTGAATTTAATTGGAGGAATATTTCTTCTGCCTGCGCATTTTACTGCGCCTATGCCTTTGATTGAAAAAGTCAAATCGGTACCGTTGCCGACAATACGCACCTTGTCCGTCTTGTTCATAAGTTCGACGAGCGGAGTCATAGCACTTTCCATCTTGGAATAATCTAGATTGCATACGTCAAAATACAAATCCTCAAACTGCTCCGTACTCATTGCCGACATTTGGCTCATTCCTTGCGTAGGGTATCTCAATACGCACCACTTGGTATTTGCGACTCTTCTCTCGTGGTGAACCGGATGAGAATAATATATATTGTATGCGCTGCGTTTATCTTCCGGCACATCGCTCAATTCGTAAGCATTCTCTCCGCCTCTGATACCGATATAAGCGTCCATCTTTTCCATTCTGTAACAACCGAAGTCGCTCATTCTCTTTGCGCATTCTTTATCCATACCCATCATTATCTGACGCTGTACTCTGTTGTCATATAGTTCTACAAAGGGATATGCGCCTACCTTATACGTCTCCTTAACCAAAGCGTTGACGAGTTGGTAATCCACTCCGGTGGCTTCTATTAAAATATTTTCGCCTTTCTTTAATTCGCAAGAAAAGTTGATCAAGTTTTTTGCCAGTGTATTTATTCTTTCATCTACAAGCATAACACCCTCCAAATTCTTTTATACAATATATAT
>WSNH01000142.1 GCA_013316135.1 Clostridia bacterium | reverse complement strand
ATGTCAAAACTCATTGCAGTAGAATAAACTTTTTAAAGGTAAACACAATAATACAGACAAAAATTTTAAAGGATGGAATATAAAATGGCAAACACTCAAATCGTAAATGATGAGCAAACCCTTTTGGCAAAACTTGAAGAAGTCAGAAAGGCGCAAGCAATCTACGCAACTTACACACAGGAACAAGTTGACAAGATTTTCTTTGCTGCCGCTATGGCTGCCAACAAGCAGAGAATACCTCTTGCAAAGATGGCTGTCGAAGAGACCGGTATGGGAATAGTCGAAGACAAGGTTATTAAAAACCACTATGCTTCGGAGTATATTTACAATACTTACAAAGACGTCAAGACTTGTGGAGTAATAGAAAGAGACGAGGCTTTTGGTATAACAAAGATAGCAGAGCCTATCGGCGTTATTGCGGCTGTTATTCCGACGACCAATCCTACGTCTACGGCAATATTCAAGTCGCTTCTTGCTCTTAAGACTCGCAACGGTCTTATCTTTTCTCCGCACCCCAGAGCAAAGAAAAGCACGATTGAGGCTGCAAAAGTAGTTCTTGAAGCTGCAGTTAAGGCAGGCGCTCCCGAGGGTATCATAGGTTGGATAGACGAGCCTTCCGTACCGCTTTCCGGTATGATTATGAAAGAGGCAGATATAATTTTGGCTACCGGCGGTCCGGGTATGGTCAAGGCTGCATACTCTTCCGGTAAACCGGCTGTAGGCGTAGGCGCAGGCAATACTCCCGCTATAGTTGACGATTCTGCAGATATTAAGATGGCAGCTTCGTCCATTCTTCATTCCAAGACGTTTGACAACGGTATGATTTGCGCTTCAGAGCAATCTACCATAGTTCTTGACAAGGTATATGACGAGTTTAAGGCAGAGATGCAATACAGAGGAGCATATTTCCTTGACGCAAAGCAGACGGAAAAGGTTCGCAAGACAATTCTTATCAACGGCGCTTTGAACGCTAAGATAGTAGGTCAACCCGCGTGCGTTATTGCAAAGATGGCCGGATTTGAAGTACCCGAGACTGCAAAAGTACTCGTAGGCGAAGTTAAGAGCGTTGATATAAGCGAAGAGTTCGCTCACGAAAAACTTTCTCCGGTGCTTGCTATGTACAAGGCAAAGGACTTTGACGACGCTCTCGACAAGGCTTCAAAACTCATTGACGACGGCGGTCTCGGACATACGTCTTCATTGTACGTCAACACCGAGACAGGCAAAGATAAGATAGAAAAATTCCAAAATAGAATGCGCACTTGCCGTATTCTTATCAATACACCTTCTTCGCAAGGCGGTATAGGAGATCTTTACAACTTCAAACTTGCTCCTTCTTTGACGCTCGGTTGCGGAAGTTGGGGCGGCAACAGCGTAAGCGAAAATGTCGGTGTAAAGCACCTTATCAATATTAAGACAGTAGCGGAAAGGAGAGAGAATATGTTGTGGTTTAGAGCGCCTGAAAAGGTATATTTCAAGAAGGGTTGTCTCGGCGTTGCTTTGAGAGAACTTAAGGACGTTATGGGCAAGAAGAAGGCGTTTATCGTCACTGACTCTTTCTTGTATCAAAGCGGATTTACGAAGGCAATCACCGATAGATTAGATGAAATGAACATCAGACACACGACTTTCTTCAACGTCGCTCCGGATCCTACTCTCGGTTGCGCAATGGAAGGCGCAAAAGCTATGAAAGAATTCCAGCCTGACGTAATTATTGCAGTGGGCGGAGGCTCGGCAATGGATGCAGGCAAGATTATGTGGGTACTCTACGAGCATCCGGAAATCGACTTCCAAGATCTTGCAATGAGATTTATGGATATCCGTAAGAGAGTATACACTTTCCCGCATATGGGAGATAAGGCTACCTTTATCGCAGTTGCAACGACGGCAGGTACCGGCTCTGAAGTTACGCCGTTTGCCGTAATTACCGACGAGAATAGCGGTACTAAATATCCTCTTGCAGATTACGAACTTTTGCCTGATATGGCAATAATCGACGCTGATTTGATGATGAATATTCCTAAGGGACTTACGTCCGCTTCGGGTATCGACGCTTTGACGCACGCTTTGGAGGCAATTGCTTCTATTATGGCTACCGACTTTACCAACGGTATTGCAAAAGAGGCTATCCAGTTGATATTTAAGTATTTGCCGAGAGCATACGAACTGGGCGCTCACGACGCAGAGGCAAGAGAGGAGATGGCTCACGCTTCCTGTATGGCAGGTATGGCTTTTGCCAATGCTTTCCTTGGCGTATGCCACTCGATGGCTCACAAACTCGGCTCTTATCATCACTTGCCGCACGGCGTTGCCAACGCTTTGATGATAGACGAAGTTATCAGATTCAACAGCGTAGAAGACCCTGTCAAGATGGGTACCTTCCCGCAATATAAGTATCCGCAGGCATTGAAGAGATACGCAGACGTGGCTACTATGATGGGCTGCAAAGGCAAGACGGACGAAGAAAAGGTCGAGGCTCTTATCGCAGAAATCGACAAGTTGAAGAAAGCTGTAGGAATCAAGTCTACTATCAAAGAATACGGCGTAGAAGAAGAGAAATTCCTCTCCACGCTTGATCAAATGGTAGAAGACGCGTTCGACGACCAATGCACCGGCGCAAATCCGAGATATCCGCTTATGAAAGAAATCAAGCAGATGTATCTCAACGCTTACTACGGTACGAAGAAATAACGATAATTACTCGTCATTTCAATTGCAATGGAAAACTAAATTGTTAAAAAGGAAGTCTTTTTTGGACTTCCTTTTTATAGTTTCCCTATTGTTTCTGTCATTTGGTGTCAACGTATTGTCAATAACTGTCGAATTCCGCAATAAGTCTTGGCATAGCGGCAAATCAATCTCAGACGGAGAGACATTACGGAATAAGTCATTATAGAGATTTAATTGTAAACAATTTTCAGATTTATCTTTAACAAAAAAGGCTATTCTTAGTTGAATAGCCTTTTTTATATAACTGTCGCAATGCGACAATATAACGAAACCTATATTCTTGCGACTCCTGTCTTTCTTGCCGCGTCTGCCACCGCCTTTGCCACCGTCTTGCCTATACGGTTGTCAAATGCCATTGGGAGGATATAATCGGGATTGAGTTCTTCGTCGCTGACGAGGCTTGCGATTGCCTTTGCTGCTGCCATCTTCATCTCCTCGTTGATTTCTTTTGCTCTCACGTCCAGAAGCAGGTATGCCGGTAATGGAAGGCAAATGCGTACTTTTTAAGGAATTCGGCGACGTGGACGCAATACCTCTTTGCATCAAGTCAAAAGAAGTCGACGACATAGTCAAGACAGTTGCTCTCATATCGGGAAGTTTTGGCGGCGTCAACCTCGAAGATATCTCTGCTCCGAGATGTTTTGAAATAGAAAAGAAACTCAAAGAATGTACGGATATCCCTATATTCCACGACGACCAACACGGCACAGCGGTGGTCACCGCGGCTGCGCTTATCAATGCCCTTAAAATAGTAGGCAAAGATTGGAAAGACGTGACGGTCACATTCAGCGGAGCAGGCGCGGCAGGCAGCGCAATTGCAAAACTTCTCAATAAGTTGGGCGTAAAAGATATTCTTGTATGCAATCGCAAAGGTATAATTTGCAAAGGCGTCAACGAGCCTAAGGGCAACGAAGAAATAGTTGAGATAACCAATAAAACTTGCCGTCAAGGCACACTTGCCGACGCAATGAGAGGCGCAGATATACTCATTGGCGTGTCTGCCCCCGGTATTGTCACGCAAGATATGGTACGCTCTATGGCAAAGGACGCGATAGTAATGGCAATGGCAAATCCGGTACCTGAAATAATGCCTGATCTTGCAAAAGAAGCAGGCGCAAAAGTCGTCGGCACTGGGCGTAGCGACTTCCCCAATCAAATCAACAACGTACTCGCATTTCCCGGCATATTC
>WSNH01000141.1 GCA_013316135.1 Clostridia bacterium | reverse complement strand
ACTTATCTATGAACTTTACCGGAACAGTGACCGTAAACGGTAAAAGGTATACTATGTCACTCAAAGGTAACTTGGCGTTTAACTTTTTGAAGTCTTCCGTTTACTTATTGACCAACTCTTCAAGCGCTTGTTCGTACTTTGCGTTGAGTTCTGCTACCGCCTCTCTGTTGTCGAGATGCATTTGCATAAGATCGCAATCAAGCATACTCTTGCCCTTATACGTCTTGATCGGAAATTGACCTACGACTTTGAGAGTAAGCACTTCGTACCAATTGAACTGACTGGGACTTTTGCAAACGCACTTTTTGCCGTCAACTTCATAAGAATATTCTATGTAATAAATCGCAACTTTTCCGGAAGTCTTATTGGAATTGTAAGAGATAAACGTCGCCATAGTTCGCTCTCCAAACTCCGCAATCTTTTGATCGTTTTTGATTTTGAATATCCTCAAGATTGAAGACACTGTGATTACCACGCCTGCCGCAAGCGCAAGCGCCGACACGACATAACTTGCCGCGCTGGCGCTCTTTGCAAAATATCTGTAATATACGAGCAACGCGACGCCGAGTACTACTACTACGACGCCTATGATTGCAGGTTTTATTACGTTGTCTTTAGCATTTAGTTTCTTCATATCAATCCTGATTATAGATTATTCTGCCGCAGTTGGGACACTCTTGTATCTTTCTGCCCTCGCCAAGTTTGTTGATAACGTCCTGCGCTACCTCCATACCGCAACCGCCGCAAATATTAGGCTTATGAAAAGGCACAAATACCGGCCGTTTGCTTGCCCTTATCTTTTTGTATTTATCCAAAAGTTCTCTGTCAAGCGTTACTTCCATATTTTTGAGTTCTTTTATTATGTCGTTTGCCTCGACGGCTTTCTCTTTTTTCAGTTTGTTAAATTCTTCGGTGTATCTTCTAAAACCCGCTGAAGATTTGCCCGCCTGCTCATATTCTTTGCCGTATCTATACCCGGCGTCGGAGAGATCCTTGCCTGTTCTTGCAATTTCTTTCTCCATATCTTCAAGGCTTTGAAAAAGTTTTTCAAGTTGTTTTGCGTAATACTCGAGTTGTTTGTCGTCGCTTTCCTTAACAATCTCATTTGATATTTCGTCTATCTGCTTGATAATATCGTCATATCTTGTCTTATACTTTACGATAGTATCCATATTATTTTTTGCTAAGTCGTTCATACTTGTCAAGGTATCAAAAGATTTTTTTGTCGCAGATTGAAATGCAATCATCTTCTTAGCGCACTCGCTGTTCTTAAGTTCGTTTTCAAGTTTGATCAAACGCATATCCATCTCTTGATACTTCAACATTTTCTCTATACTCATATTTTACTCCTTCCGCCCTATTAGGCTCTTATTTTATTGGTTTATACGGATCCAAATCCGTCTTGCTTACTTTTGTCATATACGCATAGTCCTTAAGCCACTCTTTAAAAATCTCTATGCACGCGATTTCGCTCGTAAAATGTCCTACGTCAATCACACCTACTCCCAAGTCTTTTGCCATAAGCGCAATAGACAGTTTGCTTTCTCCGCCTATTATACAGTCGACGCCATTGTCTTTTGCAAATAAGACGAGCGCTTCATCCCTCGCGCCGGCACCCGTGCATAACGCAACTTTTCTTATCATCTTTTCGCCGTCGCCAACGTATTTTACGCAACCGTCGTCAAGCGCTTTTCCTACCTGCTCCGCTAAGTCGCTTAGACGAGCAGGCTTTATATCTCCACATCTTGCGCAGCCGTCAATCACACTTACGCTTGTCATCCCCAACTTATTAGCAACAAAATCGTTAAGCCCATCTTTGCAACAATCAAGGTTAGTATGACAGGAATACAAAATCAAACCGCGTTCTTTTGCCTTTGCAACAAGACTTTGCATATACTCGTCAGGTTCTTCGCCAAACACGCAAGGGTGATGCGTAATAAGCAAATTCGCTCCTGCTTGAGCGCACTCTTCAATTGTTGAATACGTTACGTTTTGCGCAATTAGAATACCCATAACAACGCTTTGCATATCTCCGACGTTGAGTCCGGCGCAATCAAACTCCAACATATACTCAAGGGGCGCCCTGCTCTCTATAATTTCAACTATATCTTTGACTTTAGGCATATCGCATTTCCTCTGCCAAATCAAGCATTTCTTTATATAACTTTGCTTTCTCGCTGTCCGCGCTCATTTGCATAAGCGCGTCATACTTTTGTCGCAACAATCGCAGATACTCGTCAAAATCTCCGCCGATTTTATTTTTGCCCAAAAGCAACTGACCTCTATCAATTTCGCAATCCTTTCCGCTGTCGATTTGAGCAACTATTATATCGTAAAACTTTCTGCCGTCTTTGACTATGTAATCTTTGTCGATATATATGTTTTTTTTGCTCAAAAAACTCCTTAATTCCACGACGTTTCTATGCGGAGACAGCACGAGCCTTTTTATGCCCAACGGTATGCGCGAAAGAATATTCATAATCTCGTTGCCGCCCATACCTGCAATAACTGCGCAGCTTACTTCGCCGTCACCTATGACCTGCAAACCGTCACCTGCTCTAAACTCTATATCTTTGACCTGACATTTTTCTGCCAAATCAATTGCCTTTTGCAAAGACTTGGACGATATGTCGCAGGCAATAACTCTTTCGACTTTACCTTCCAAAATAGCGGCAATAGATACTTTGCCGTGATCGCAACCGACGTCGGCAAGGCTTTTGCCCTCGATTTCTTTTACGACTGCCGTCAATCTTTTGCCAAGTCCGAGATTCATTATACTTTGCCGATATAATCTTTGAGTTTCTTGGTGCGGTTTGGATGACGCAATTTTCTCAAAGCCTTCGCTTCAATTTGACGTATACGCTCTCTAGTTACGTTAAACTCTCTACCTACTTCTTCAAGCGTCTTTGGGCGAGAATCGTCAAGTCCGTATCTCTTGCGTATTACTTCGTTTTCTCTCGGCGTCAACGTACTCAATACTTCAAGCAAATGTTCTTTGAGCATTCTAGTCTCTGCTTTTTCCGCAGGAGAAGCAGAAGTATTGTCCTCTATGAAATCGCCAAGGTGGCTGTCCTCTTCTTCGCCTATAGGCTTTTCAAGCGAAACGGGATCTTGCGCAATCTTTTGAATTTCAATCACTTTTTCTTCCGTCAAGCCCATTTTCTCGGCAATTTCCGCAGTCGTAGGTTCTCTGCCAAGCGTCTGTAAAAGCTGACGCGATACCCTGCCGGTCTTATTGATAGTCTCTACCATATGCACAGGTATTCTTATAGTTCTCGCCTGATCGGCTATCGCTCTCGTAATAGATTGCTTTATCCACCAAGTTGCGTAAGTGGAAAACTTAAATCCCTTGGTATAATCAAACTTCTCGACGGCTTTCATAAGTCCGAGATTACCCTCTTGAATAAGGTCGAGGAATTGCATACCTCTGCCGACATATCTCTTGGCAATAGATACAACAAGTCTTAAGTTGGCTTCGCTCAACCTATTCTTTGCATCAACGTCTCCTTCGCTCATACGCCTTGCAAGTTCGATTTCTTCGTCGGGTCTGAGCAAAGGAACTTGTCCTATATCTTTGAGATACATCTTGACGGAATCGTCCGTCGCCGCCTCTATATTGTCAAACACGATATCCTTGACGACTTCTTCGCTGTCCTCTTGAATTTCCACGCCTTCTTGCTTGAGAATTTCAAATACGAGAGAAGTTTCGTCAGGCTGAAGCGCGTGCTTGTCGGAAAACTTTTCAAACTCAGTCATCTTCATAGTCTTGCCCTTATAGGCAACGGCTAATTTCTTTGCTTCACTCTTAATTTTTTCTTCTCTTTGAAGTTTCTTTTCGTCAAGTTCTGTTGTGATCTTTTCTTCCATTATCACCACCTCCATAGTATCTTTTGCTATTTTTTATTACTTTGGGCGAGTTGACTCATCATTATG
>WSNH01000140.1 GCA_013316135.1 Clostridia bacterium | reverse complement strand
TGCTTCTTTCATATATCCGCATTCTAAGCCTACGCCTATTTCTATTCTGCCTTTGTATTGCTCTTTGAGCGAGGTAATTTCTTCAAAGTGTTTTTGAAGATCTATCTGAGGTATGTAGTCGAATTCCGGAAGAAATGTAAGTTCGCCGTCAAAGTGATCGGTGAAAGCAATATAGTCCATACCCAACGATATGGCGTGTTCTATCATTTGTATAGGCTCTTCTTTGCTGTCGTGAGAGTGCTTACAGTGTGTGTGCGTGTCAAACATAACAAATATATTTTATACTTTTTATTTTTGTCTGTCAAATAGGATATATTGACAAATTTCGGCAAATCGTGCTAAAATTATAAAAAAGTTTAGGGGGCTGTTATGTCATCGCATTTAGGCAACAGTTGGGACGAAAAATTAGAAAGTGAGTTTTCACAGGATTATTTCAAAGATATTCGCAAGTTTTTGGCGCAGGAATACAGCAACGTCAGAGTATATCCGCCAATGGAAGAGATACTTTCCGCGTTTGAGCATACTCCGTACGAGAATGTCAAAGTCGTCATTTTGGGACAAGATCCCTATCACGGCTACGGACAGGCTCACGGTATGAGTTTTTCCGTGCGCAAGGGTGTAAAGTGTCCGCCGTCGCTAGTCAATATTTATAAGGCGCTCGAATACGATTTGGGCATACCGCAAAGCGATTGCGGAGACTTGACGGGCTGGGCAGACGAGGGAGTGTTGCTTCTCAACACTGTCCTTACAGTGCGAGAAGGCAAGCCGCAAAGCCACGCCAACATAGGTTGGGAGAGATTTACCGACAGTGTAATCAAAATGGTCAATGACTCTCCGTATCCCACCGTTTTTATGCTTTGGGGGAATCCTGCCAAAGCCAAGGCAAAACTCATAGACGAGTCAAAGCATTTGGTTCTCAAGTGCGTACACCCAAGCCCGCTGTCTTTCTACAACGGTTTTTTAGAGTGTAAGCACTTTTCTAAAGCCAATGACTTCTTATCCAAGCACGGCAGAATGCCAATTGATTGGAGCAGAAGAGGAGAGTAAAAAATACCCGACGCCAATTGTGAAATGCACCTCCTCTAGTTGTGTCCAACTTTTTGGGGTCATAGCATTGATAAGCGTCGGGTATTTTTTGCGTTTGTCTATTTACGTCTTTTGCCGTCAATATCTTGGATAGTCACTTTCCAAATAGCGGTTACGTTAAAATATTTTTTAATTTCGTCGTCAAAGTTTTGCATATTCAAAGGAGTATGCCTTAGGCAAATTGCTTTCAACGCCGCAATCTTTTCTTTGTCGTCTAATACTTGTGATATTTTGCCGCGTACTATTGCGCTTTCGTAATTGGTGGCAAACTCGTCGTCCAGTCTTAGAGTGTCGCCCACGCAAGAAATGCATACGCTGTCGCTATGCTTAAAGCAGTCTGTCTTTTTGCCTTCTTTAGCGCAATGGAAATAAATATCGTCGTCAATTCTTGCTATGCTCAAAGGAATACAATAGGGCGTACCGTCCGTGTCAATAGTCGCAACCGTAGCCCATTGGCATTTGTCCACTATATCTATTGCCCATTCTTTTGGCATCTGTCTGTCTTTTCTTCTCATATTATTCTCCTTGATTTCAACCAAATATTTCTATTGTTGCTATAAGTCTTAATTTCTCCGGATCTACAAGGTCTTTTCCGTACGCGTCGATAAATCTTTTTGCATATTGGTGAGTTCGCAAATTGTAAAACAGCGTATAAATACCCCAAAATATATCTACGTGTCTATCGCCTACGCCGCCGTTGCCTACGTCGATAAAACCGCTCAACTTCCAATCGTCAAGTATTATGTTGGGGAGGCAGTAGTCTCCGTGCAGCAAAACTTCGTTCTTGAGAAGTTTGCTTTTTGCCGTTATCAACGTCCAAGCGTCGGCAGTATTTTTTAAGTCGAGTTGCTCAAACATTTCTTTGTCGCATAAGCCGGCTTTATAACTCTGTTCTGCGGTTTTGAGAAATATTGCGGTATGGTTTTTGATTGGACAGCGTGCAAAATCAATCGAATGTAATTCCCGCAAAATATGCGCCGTAGTATCGCAAAGTTTTTTGGGATTTTCAAGATATTTTTGATTTATGCAGTCGTTGCCGTTAACTTTGGCTGTGACGAGCCAGTCTTCTGAATCGGAGACGTATTCCAATACTTGCGGAGCAAGCCCTAAAGAGTGAAAATAATTCGTCATAGTATATTCGAGAAATAACGACTCTTTAGGAGAAGTTTTGATAAAAAATCCCTCGTCTTTGTCAGAGAAAATTACTTTAGCCTGCGGAGAACAACTGCTGTCAAAGATTTTTGCGCCTTCAAGATAGGGGCGGACTGACGGAGGATAATCGTTTAGGTTTGCATTTATCGGTCTCAAGTTCATATAATGAGTATAATAAAATTTACGCTTTATGTCAACGCTTGATTTTAAAGTGATTTACCGGCTGTCTTTTGCCATCTTTTTGAAAGATAGAAAGCGACCGATACGGCTGCGCCGACGACCCAACCTATTGGCCAACTCCACCATATTGACACATATGATAGACTGAACGCCTTGACGAATAGAAAACTCAAACCTACGCGGAGCACCAAATCTGTCATTGTGCTTGTGGTAAATCCTGCCATATCTCCCGCGCCTCTTATAAATCCGTCGAAGATGATCTTTATGCACACCACTATGTAGAACGGCGATAGAATATACAAAAATTGCGAGCCTATTGCAATTATTTCATCGTTTTGTCCGTTTACAAACGCGCCTACGAGTCCTTTTGCAAATATCAGATATATTGCCGTGGAAAGCAAGGCTATTGCCACCATACTTATCAATCCGCCTTTAAGACCTTCTTTTGCTCTATCCAAACGATCTGCGCCTATGTTTTGCGATGTAAATGTAGCCATTGCGTTGGATATTGTCAAGAATATGGATATGATTATATAATTTATCTTAAAAGCCGAGCCGTAAGCGGCGACTAGATTTGCGTTGCCAAAAGAATTGACAAGCCCTTGCACGAAAAGTTGTCCTATTGATACGGTAGAGTTTTGCAATATGCTCGGCAAAGCCATAAGCATAATGCTTGACCATATCGACAGCGAGAATACCGAGTTTTCTTTCCAGGACTTAGTAGAGGTAGTTGGGCAGTAGTAGACAGTGCTTTTATCACTCGATTGGCATTGACTTTCGTCAGGTATCTTTTCCGCTGTATCTTTCGGAAGTTTGGAAATATTGACAAGCAATAGGATTAAAGACAACACGCTTGCAATACCTTGTGCAAGAAAAGTTCCCCAAGCAAGTCCCTTTACTCCCATATTGCAATACTTTACAAAGACGATATCTACTATTACGTTAAGCACAGTGGAGAATATGAGAAGAAACAGAGGAGTTTTGGAATTGCCAAGCGCTTGGAATATACAACTTACCACGTTATAGACAAATAAGAAAGTCAGTCCGTAGATGTATATGTTGAGATAATCGACGCTTTGCGCAAAGACGTCCCCTCCTAAGTCTTGTGAGTTCATAGCGGAGAGCAACGGCTTACACGTAAATACTCCTATTGCAGTGAAAATTAAAGCAAAGATAAATATGTTGATCAAAGCAGTCAAAGTAGCCGTCTTTGTGCGAGAATATTGCTTTGCTCCGAAAATTCTCGATATTGCCACGCTGCCGCCCACGCCGAAGCCGTTGCCTATGGCAATAAATACGACCGTCACGGGATATGCGGCGTTGACAGCCGCTAAGGCAATGCCGTTGTCGTTTATGAAGTTGCCTGCTATAAGAGAGTCTGCAATGTTGTAAAACTGTTGAAATAATACGGATATTATCATTGGCAATGCAAACGCGTACAAAACTTTGATAGGTTTGCTATTCACATCAACGACACTCACCCCACGCTTTGCATCCCCGAACTTATGCGACTGCTTCTCGACGAATACGGT
>WSNH01000139.1 GCA_013316135.1 Clostridia bacterium | reverse complement strand
CGTCAATACTTATACCTAAAAACTGAGCGTTGTACAATTCTGCATAGAATCCATCTTTGGCAAGCAGTTCTTCGTGTCTGCCCTGCTCTACTATGTCGCCGTCTTTGAGTACCAATATGTTGTCCGCGTCTTTAATAGTGGAAAGTCTATGAGCGATGACAAAACTTGTCCTGCCCTGCATAAGCGTATTCATTGCCTGCTGTATAAGCATTTCGGTACGAGTATCGACAAGGCTCGTAGCCTCGTCCAGTATCATAATTTCGCAATCGGCAAGTATCGCTCTTGCAATTGTCAAGAGTTGCTTTTGTCCCTGCGAAATATTGCCTGCGTCCGCATTTATGACAAAGTCATAACCTCCCGGCAAAATATTGATAAAGTGATCTGCGCAAGCAAGTTTTGCCGCCTCTATGACTTCTTCGTCAGTCGCGTCAAGCCTTCCGTAGCGTATATTCTCCATAATAGTATCATTATAGAGCCAAGTATCTTGCAATACCATACCTATATGCTTCCGCAAGCCCGCTCTCGAAAATTCTTTTATATTCTTACCGTCGACGTATATATCGCCCAATGTCACGTCATAGTATCGCATAAGCAACTTGACAAGAGTCGTCTTACCCGCTCCGGTAGGACCCACTATTGCTACTCGCTGACCGCTCTCTACGACACTTGAAAAGTCTTTGATAATAATCTTATCGGGAGAATATCCAAACTTAACGCGGTCAAAACGCACGTCTCCTTTTATCTTCTCCACGCTCAATACTCCGCTCTCGCGCTCCTCTTCCTCTTCAAGGAAAGCAAATACTCTTTCTGCCGCCGCTACGGTTGATTGAAAAGTGTTTGCCACGCTGGCAAGTTGAGTGATAGGCTGATTAAACTGTCTTACGTACTGAATAAACGCCTGAATATTGCCCACACCCAGCGGCCCATTGACGACTAGATATCCTCCAAGCACGCATACTCCGACAAAACTCAAGTTGCCGATTACTTTTGCGCAAGGTTGCATAAGACCCGAGAAAAATTGCGACGTCCAAGCCGAAGAATATAATTCATCATTATATTTCTTAAATTCTTCAATACTCTTTTCTTCGCCATTAAAGAGTTTGACTACGTTTTGACCGGAAAACATCTCTTCTATCTGTCCGTTGACGTGTCCGAGATATTGCTGCTGTCTCTTAAAATACTTTTGAGAATTCTTGATTATTATCATTGCTATGACAAGCAATATCGGCACGCTGACCACAGCGATCAAAGTCATAAGCGGACTGATCTTGAGCATCATTATCAAAACGCCTATCACCGTCGTGACGGAAGTAAGAAGTTGAGACATACTTTGGTTCAAAGACGTGGCTATCGTGTCTATATCGTTGGTGATAAGGCTCATAACTTCGCCATTAGTCGTCTTGTCATAGAACTTAAGCGGCAACTTGCCAATCTTTTCGTTGAGGTCTCGCCTAAACCTATAAGATATTTTCTGCGATACTCCCGACAGCAAAAAGCCCTGCAAATACGCCATAATTCCGCTTGCAACGACAAGTAATACCAACTTCAAAGCAATTTTTGCAATAGCGTCAAAGTCGATTTCGGGTTTTTCGTCAAAAGACACTTCTAAAACCTCTTGGCGGTAGGCGTCGGGTACTTGCTCAAGAAAATCCGACGCTTCAATTCCCAAGTTTTGAAAAAACTCGCCTATCGTATGCGACGTACGGCTTGCGCCTGCAAGCGCGCCAAGACTTATATTATCTATTCTTCCGTTTTTAGGAAGAGCGCTCAACGACTGCTTCACATCATCGGGAATTTGACCAACTATTGCGCCCATACCCGAATCGTCTGAACTTCCGCCGTCACTTTCCAATATATTGCGTATATCTCCTATAGTAGCGTAACAATATGGCGAAGATTCCATCATCGTAAGCGTTTGGTCATCGAATTTGAGTTTAGGCACAACCGTGTTGTAGACAGTCTTTTTCATTGCGCCCTCTACCAATATATCCGTCGCTCCGCTCAATACGTCAGGTACGGTTATGGTAGCGACTACTCCGCCAATAGCAAGTATAAACGCAATGATTATGACCAGCAAATCGTTGCGCATATAACGCAACAACTTGACTGACGTCCCCTTGAAATCCTTAGCCTTTTCGCCCATCATTTTTCTGCCGCCCATAGGTCCTCCCATTGGCGCGCCGTGAGGTCTTGAATTATTGTTACTCATAAGTCCAATTCCTCCTCCGACAGTTGCGATTTTGCAATATCAAGATACGTCTTGCAGGTCTTAAGCAAGTCCCTGTGCTTGCCATCGCCCACTACTTTGCCGTCGTCAAGAACTATTATTCTGTCGGCATTCTTTATCGTACCCACGCGTTGAGCTACGATAATTACGCAAGCGTCGCCCATCTCTTCTGCCAACGCTTGTCTCAACTTGGCGTCAGTCTTGAAGTCAAGCGCAGAAAATGAATCGTCAAAAACGTATATAGGCGCATTTTTGCTTATGGCTCTCGCAATAGCAAGACGTTGTTTTTGTCCGCCCGACACATTGGCTCCGCCTTGTGATATCTCTTTTTCAAAGCCTTTTTCGCCCAAATTCACAAACTCGCTTGCCTGCGCTATCTCTACAGCTTTTTGCAATTCCTGTTCGGTAGCATTATCCAGACCGTAGCCTACGTTGGACGCTATATTTCCTGAGAAAAGTATGTTCTTTTGTGGCACGAATCCTATATTATTACGCAAATCTTTTATATTGATATCCCTTATGTCTATTCCGTCAATGGTGATTTTTCCGCTTGTCACGTCCATTAGTCTCGGCAATAGGGAAACCACCGTTGATTTTCCGCTACCTGTAGAGCCTATCAATGCTGTGACTTGTCCGCTCTTTGCCTCAAAAGAAATATTCTCCACGGCAAGAGCGCCGCCGCCATAACCGTAACTCACCGATTCAAACTTTACGTCGCCTTTAAATCTCTGTCCGGTTGACTCTTCTTTTCCTTTTGCATTTTTAATGGATATGGGAGTATTTAGCACCTCGCTGATTCTGTTGATAGATACCCTTGCTCTCGGCAATACGAGAAAGATCATTGAGATGACCATAAACGACATTATTACCTGCAAAGCGTATTGCATAAAAGCCACCATATTGGCAATTTGAGAAAAATCTTCAACGTATCCTGCAAATATCCACACTATAGTAAGCATAATCGCATTCATAACAACCGTCATTAGAGGCATAAGCAAAGCCATCATCCTCGACGTAAAAATAGAAGTGCGCGTCAATTCTGCATTGGCTTTGTCAAACTTCTCTTCTTCATATTCTTGCGTGTTGAATGCTCGAATTACCATCATTCCGTTGAGTTCGTCGCCCGCTATTTGATTAACACGGTCTATTTGCTTTTGCATTTTTGTAAATTTAGGCTGAACTATAGTCAATGCAATAACTATCAGCACTATAATTATCAATATTGCCGCGGCAATTACCCACGCAAGCGAGGATATTCCGCCCGAATACTCAACAGCCATTATACTTCCGCCAATACCCATTATCGGCGCAAACATAATGAGCCTCAAAGTGATTATCGTAAGCATTTGAATTTGAGTGATGTCATTGGTACTTCTCGTGATAAGCGACGACACGGAAAACTTATTGTATTCTTCGCCTGCAAAATTCATTACCTGCGAAAATACGTCAAAACGCAAATCTCTGGAAATCTTAGAACCAATTATAGAGGACAAAAAACCTACCGTTACGGCGCAAACGCAAGCCGTCACGCTCAAAAGTATCATCTTCCAGCCATAACTCCATATAACCGCCATATCCGACGCGCCGACGCCATTTTCTAAAAGCCCCGACATATAACTTGGAAGTTGCAACTCGCAAATAGCCTCGCCTGCTAAAAAAGCAAGCGAGATAATAATCAAATACCAATATTTGCGATAATACTTTAATACAGTTTTCATAATCAATG